>CALHBU010000268.1 GCA_937930655.1 uncultured Acidimicrobiales bacterium
CATCAACTCGTTCCTGCAGTCCGACCCCGAACTTGACCCCGATCCGGGAGCCCAGGCCGCCGCCACCAGGCGCCAGGCCCCGTTTGAGACCGTGACCAGCGATGTCATCGCCGACTTCCAGCAGGCCCTTTTGGATCTGGAGGATGCCGAAGACGACGAGGCAGAGGCTGCGCAGACATTGTTGCTCGCTGATTCGAACCTGCAGGCCCGAGAAGAAGCGTTAGCGAAGGCCGACGAGCTGCTCGAGACCTACCAGACCACCGTCGAGGAACGACAGGCGGAAATCGACCTCCGGATAGAGGAGGCACTGAATCTGAACGACGCGCCAGAGCTCATCCGGGTTCGAGGCTTCAACGTCAATGTGGCCCTGGCTGACTCCCTGGAGGCCCTTCTGGTCGCAGCCGAGGCCGACGGGATCATTCTCGGCGGATGGGGCCACCGCCCGGTCGACCAGCAGATTGTTCTACGCATCGGCCATTGTGGCGATAGTGGCTATGCCATCTTCGACATGCCAGCTGGACGGTGTTCGCCTCCAACGGCTCGTCCCGGTCACTCCGAGCACGAGCTCGGCCTGGCCATCGACTTCACTGAGCACCACATCATTCTGAACCGAGCGTCGCCGGGCTTTCTCTGGCTCAAGGAGAACGCGGCCGACTACGGCCTCATCAACCTGCCGAGCGAGCCGTGGCACTGGTCAACGACTGGCCACTAGAGCCTGGTACAGCCAGCTAGAGCCAGCCGGCTCCGACCGCAACTGCGGCTGTGGCGCCGATGCCGAGGCGATACCAACCAAAGACTTCAAAGCCTCGCTCTTGTAGCCAGTCGACCATCCAACGGATGGCAGCCACGGCCGACACAAAGGCGACGACAAGGCCGACCAGCGGCGCGGCTACGCCGAACTGGTCGATCAGCTCCGGACCACCATCGAGAGCTGCATACGCCGTCGCCGCACTGAGGGTGACAAGGCCGAGAAGGAAGCTGAACTCGACGGCGGCCTTGAGGCTCATGCCAACAAGCACGCCAGCCACGATGGTGACGAGACTGCGGCTCACACCGGGCCACACCGCGATGGCCTGAAGAATGCCTATGAGGAAGGCTTGCTTGACCGTCAGTTCTGCCAGCTCATGGCCTGCCCGTTCGAGAAAACCTGTCCGGACAAGCGCCAGGATTCCGAGCCCGCCGACAAACCAAGCGCCGGCTATGGGTCCGACACCAAACAAATTTTCCCTGACCGGCTGGAAGATGAACTGGGCGATGATGGCAGTGGGGATGAAGGCGACGATGACGGCAAGGAGTACGTTCCGCCCTTCCTCGCTGCGGCCGAGGAGCCCATCGACCATTTGCCACACTCGCTGCTTGTAGAGAAACAGCACGGCGAGGATGGCGCCGGACTGAATGCAGATGGCATAGGTCTCCAGAGCGGCGTCGGAAGCTTCTGTGCCACCAAGTCCTAGAAGTTTGTTGGCGACCAGCAGATGGCCAGTCGAACTCACCGGCAGATACTCGGTGAGGCCCTCGACCAGGCCCAGGATCACCGCATCAAGTATGGAGAGTGAAAGATCGGGGTCGCTCTGAGCTGCGAGCATCAGCGACCACCAATCGCAAAGGAGCCGCCGGTCCCTCCTCCGGCGGCTCCGAGTTCCGAGTCGATATCAGTTCGACTCGGACCGTCGCAGTGCTCACTGTGTTCCGACAGCGGAAGTGGGTCTGTGATCCTGTTCACACTGTTCAAGATTTCTCGTTCTCTTTGGTTAGCTGGGGTTCTTGATGGTTGGTTTTTCTGGCCACAATCACAGTTCCTGATCCGCTCTCTCCGAAGCTGATTGAGCCGGTGGAGGTATCGACCGAGGCCAGCACGATGACGTCACTGGATGGGTCGCTGGTTTGGTCAGCAGGTTCATCCAGCACCGCGATTTCGGCGTGGAGGGTCATGAAATCGTCCATCTCCTCCGCAGTGTGGGAGCCGAAGGCTGGCCGGGTGGTAATCGAGGCTCCGACGCCACCGGTTCCTGGTGCGTGGCGGAGGGCGTAAATGTTGGAACGGCCGACGATGTGCCCAAGGCGGGTGACGGCAGCGGTGACCAGCTCGGTGCGGTCTGAGAGCACCAAGACGAGCCCGACGCCGAGAGCCTCGGCCGCCTCCTCGAGATCTTCGCTCTGGAGATCACCGTCGTAGGCCAGCAGGGTCATTTGTCGTGCCCGGCGACGCTCGATCTGGCGATCGGTGAAAATCATTGTCGAGATCCCGACTTCTTGCAGCGCACTCGCTAGCTGCAAATGCCAGCGGGCGCCACCAACAATGGCGATGGCCCGATTGGGCGGGCGGGCGATCCGCAAGAGGCGTGCCGCCGGAACGGCGGTGAATCCGTAGAGCACCACGGTGGCCACGATCACCACCATGGTGGCGGCGGCCAGAGGGCCGGGATCGACGCCGGCCTCGGTGAGTTCGAGAGCGAAGACCGATGAGACGGCCGCGGCCACGATGCCCCGCGGTGCCACGAACAAGAGAAAGGTCCGCTCGCGGTTACTGAGGCCAGAGCCGATGGTCGATGCCCAGACCGCCAGAGGGCGAGCAATGAACACCAGAACGGCGGTAAGGGCGAGCGTTGGCAGGGCGATGTCGGCCAACTCGTCGAGATCGACTCTGGCGCCCAGTACCAAGAAGAGAGCGCCGAGAACGAGAAAGCTGATGTCCTCGGCAAACTCGAGAACGTGTCGTACCGGTGCCCGTTTCTGGTTGGCTAATACCAGACCCATAGCGGTGGTGGCCATCAAGCCCGCTTCTGGTTGGATGGTGTTGGCCATGGCAAAGGCGGCAACGGCCAGGGCAATGGCGATGGGATTCTCGAGATGGTCAGGAACGATGTGGCGATGGAGAGCGGTGAGGAAACCGAACCCGAGGGCCACACCGATCAGCCCACCAATGAGGAGGGTGGTAGCGATGCGTACGATTGCCCGCGCGGGGTCTGCATCCTCGATCACTGCATCGAGGACCACGACGGCCAGGGTGGCTCCGACCGGGTCGATGACAATGCCCTCCCAGCGCAGGACTTCCGCCACCGAGTGTCGGGGCTGGGCCAGCCGCAACAACGGGATGACAACGGTGGGTCCCGATACCACCAGGACAGCGCCAATCAGGCCGGCGATGCGGACGTTTACGTCAAGAAAGACGTAGGCGCCGATCCATCCAATGATCCAGGTGATGAAGGCGCCAACGGTAACCAGGCGCACCACAACAGTGCGGACCTCTTTGGTTCGCTCGAAGCTGAGACTCAGGCCACCCTCGAAGAGCAGGAGGCCAACACCAAGAGAGATCAGCGGGAAGAGGATCTCGCCGAACTGTTCATCGGGATTGAGAATTCCCAGAACTGGTCCGGCGATGACTCCGGCGGGAAGCAGCAGGAGAATGGAGGGAATCCGGGCCCGTGAACCAAGCCAGAGCGAGCCGACACCAAGCACCAGGATCACCGCAATGGCAGTGGTGGTCTCGGTGCCGCTGGCCACGAGGAGGGGAGCGGAGGAGAAAACGGGGGCTAAAGAAGGCATCGGCGCCACCAATGTAGAGTTTTACCGAGATGGTCCGATCGATCCTTCACGTTGTTTCTGGCCTGGTGGCCTGGTCGCTGGTTGAGTACGGGACCCATCGTTTCCCAATGCACGGGCAACGAGGATCGTCGCCATTGGCCGATGAACATCTCGACCATCACGGCCATCCGGAACAAACGGTCGCCCTTGGGTTCGATCTGAACACGTTGGGTCTGCGGGGCGGTTCGGGACTATTGGCCGGACTTCTGGTGTCTCCGGCATTCGGTCTGGGGTTTGCTACCGGCTATGTCGGGTACACGCATCTCCATCATCAGATCCACCATCGACTACCCCGAACGGCGATCGGGAAGTACCTGTGGAGACATCACCTAGATCACCATGTCGGTGCCCCGGCCAGGAATTTCGGGGTGACTACTCCGGTCTGGGATGCGGTGTTCAGGACTCGCAACTAGGCGGCGAGAGCAGCCAGCACTCGATCGACGAGCCGTTCGATGTCGATGTCGATCAATGTCTCCGGCCGCTGTATCCACTGGGCCAGGAGAGGCCCTTCGATGAAGTCGAACGCCTCCTCAAAGACCAACGAGTCCGGAAGCTGGCCCCGGGCCTTGGCTGCATCGATGATGGTCCGGAGGGGCATCGTTCGCTCGGTGAGCATTGCCGTCTGAATCCGGAACAGTTCAGTGTCGGTTGCCGCTGCTCCCACCAGGCCGAGCATCAACGGTCGGAGCTGGGCGCTGGCGAAGATCGGCACGACGACCTCCATGAACTCCAGGAGATCACCCCGAAGCGTGCCGGTGTCCGGTGTCGGGAAAGGGCGAATGGTGCTGTCGAGAGCGGTGACCAGAACCTCGTTGCCGCTACTGAAATGCCGATAAATGGTGGTCTTGGCCACCCCGGAGCGACTTGCCACCTCGTCGATGGTGAACCCGTCGAGGCCCTTCTCGAACAGCAACCCGACCGCGGCCTCAAGGATTTTGGCGTTGGCTTCTTCGCTTCGTGGTCGGGCCATGACGAAACGTCATCGTACCGATGTGACACATGGCTCGAATCCTTGCGTCGCAGCCCTGCTTCTACTATAACGCTACGAAAGAGTAGCGAAAGCCGCCCATTTCTCCTGAGGTTTCAATGTCACTCGCCCTGTATCGCCTTGGCCGGTTTGCCGCCCGCAAACCCTGGACCGTCATCGGGTTGTGGGTTCTCGCCGCCGTGGCCGTGATCGGCTCGGCTGGCGCCTTCGGGCGGGAGCTCGAGGATTCATTCGAGGTACCCGGTCTGGATTCTCAGAACGGCATCGATCTCCTGTCCCGGACCCAGTCCGACCAGGCGGGCCTGACCGCCCTGGTGGTCGCTACACCGACCGACGGTGGCACGTTCTTCGAGTCGCCCGAAGCTCAGGCCGAATTGGCCGAGCTGCAGGCAGACGCCGCCGCCATCGAGAACGTCATCGGAACCACCGACCCCACCAGTGCCCTGGCGGCCGGCCCCGAGGCTGCAGCCATGAGCGGAGCAGTCTCGCCCGATGGCCGAGTGGCTCTCATCCGGCTGCAGTACCCGGTGATCGAAGAGCTCAACCGGGGGGATCTCGAGAACCTGAAGGAGTTTGGCGAAGAAGCCAGCGGAGCCACCGACGCCATCGAGGTCGAACTTGGCGGCGAACTGTTCCAGTCCTTCGAGGAACCGGAGACCGGGGTTGGCGAGATGATCGGCATAGTGGCCGCCGTCATCATTCTGCTCCTGGCCTTTGGTTCGCTCATCGCCATGGGTCTTCCCATCGGCATGGCCCTCTTCGGTCTGGCGCTGGGCATCAGCTCCATGTCGCTGATCACCTACCTCGTTGACATCCCCAGCTGGGCTCCCCAGATGGGCTCGATGATCGGCCTTGGCGTCGGCATCGACTACGCCCTGTTCCTTGTCACCCGACACCGCGAGCATCTGGCCCGAGGCATGACCATCGAAGAGTCGGTGGGCCGGGCCGTCGCCACCGCCGGCCAGGCGGTGATCTTCGCCGGAGGCACCGTGGTCATCGCCATCCTGGGGTTGGCCGTTGCCGGCGTCCCCTTTATGACCGCTGCCGGCATCGCCACCTCGGTCATTGTGCTGATCATGGTCGTGGCCTCGGTCACCCTGTTGCCGGCCTTTCTCGGACTGGCCGGTCATTGGATCAACCGGATTGGGTTCGGCCGAGCCAAGAAACTCGATGCATCCAACACCGTTGGCTCGGGCTGGGAACGGTGGGGCTCGCATGTCGCCAACAATGCCTGGCCCTACGCCATCGGAGTGACCCTTCTACTGCTGGCCCTCACCGCACCGGTTCTGAGCCTCCGCCTCGGCTTCCCCGACCAGGGAACGCTGCCCGAAAGCCGGACCGAGCGTCGGGCCTACGATCTCGTAGCCGAAGGCTTCGGTCCGGGAATCAACGGCCCACTGGTCATTGCCGTCGACATCTCCGAAGATGCCAGCGTTGTCGAGCCACTGGCCAATGCCATCTTCGCCGACGAAGGTGTGGCCGCCATCCGGCCACCCGAGGTCAACGCAGAAGCCGGTGTGGCCACTATTCTGGCCTTTCCGACGACATCACCCCAGGACAGCGCCACCGTCGACACCATCTTCCGCCTCCGGTCCGACGTCCTGCCCGAGGTGCTGGGCGACAGTCCTGCTAAAGCCCACATCGCCGGCTCGACAGCCAGCTTCGCCGACATCGGCGGACGAATAAACGACCGGCTGCCGCTGTTCATCGCAGCTGTCATTCTGCTGTCGTTCATGCTGCTGACCCTGGTGTTCCGGTCGATTCTCGTGCCCCTCAAGGCGGCGCTGCTCAACCTGCTCAGCATTGGTGCCGCTTATGGCGTGCTGGTCATGGTCTTCCAATGGGGCTGGGGGCTCAGCGTGATCGGTTTGGAGGCCACCGTCCCCATCGTGTCCTTCATCCCCATGTTCATGTTCGCCATCTTGTTCGGTTTGTCGATGGACTACGAGGTCTTCCTCTTGTCCCGAGTCCGGGAGGAATATCTGATCACCGGCGACAACGACACCTCGGTCATTCACGGCATCGCCAGTACGGCCCGAGTGATCACGTCGGCCGCTCTCATCATGATCTCGGTCTTCCTGGGCTTTGTTCTTGGCGAAGACCCGGTCATCAAGATGATGGGTCTCGGGTTGGCCACGGCCATTTTCGTCGACGCCACCATCGTGCGGGTCGTGCTGGTTCCGGCGACCATGAAGCTCATGGGCGACGCCAACTGGTGGATTCCAAAGTGGCTCGACCGGCTCCTGCCCACCATCGACATCGAAGGAGAAGCCGGCCTTCCCGAGCCCGACATGGAAGCCGATGTGGCAGCTACTGAGCCAGAGGCGGTGCCGGTATGAGCATTAAGGTGGCGTTGGATGAGCTACCGCAGGCCTTCGACGGGCTCGGAGCCACTGCCTTCCTCCTCACGACAAACGACGATCAATCGCCGCATCCGGCCAACGTGAACGTCTCGTTTGCCGATGGCATCTTTACCGTCTCGGCCGGCCGGCGGAGCTGTAGTAACTGCGGTGACCGGCCAACGGTGACGTTGTTGTGGGCCAACAAGGGCGAACGAGCAATGAGTCTGTTGGTCGACGGTGTGGCCGAGGTGGTCTCGGCCGACGATGGTGTTGTCACTGTCGCCCCGACGAGCGCAATCTGGCATCGTCACCCCGACGTTCCACCGGAGTAGTCGCCGTGTCAGGGGAGTAGCTGCCACACTGTGGCCCGTGCAACCAAGCCCCCTGCCGCCTCAGACGGGTTCGACCGCCCCCGGGTGGTACGCCGATCCCTGGCGTATGGCCGCCTGGCGATGGTGGGACGGTCAGGTATGGACAGCCAACACGGCAAACAACGAAGCCCGTAAACCTCGGCTTCCGGCCTGGCTCAGCGTCCCCGTCATCGTGTGCGGATTCTTTGCCGTTCTCATCATTTTGGCCTTGGCGGTGCAGTCTCCGGTGAGCATTGTGCTCGGTTTGGTGCCGTTGATCATTGTCATTCCCGTCCTCAACTGGCTCGACCGGGTCGAGCCGGAGCCTCGGGCGGCGAAGATCCATGCCCTGCTTTGGGGAGCGACGGTTGCCGTTGTCATCTCGATTATTTTCAACGGCACCGTTGCAGCTCTTGCTGGCGAAACCGCAGCCGCGGTGTTCTCGGCCCCGGTCGTTGAGGAGGCCACCAAGGGCCTTGGCGTTTGGTATGCCCTGCGTCGCAAAGAGCTCGATGGCGTGATGGACGGCGTGATCTACGCCGGCTGGACCGCGCTCGGATTCGCTGTTGTCGAGGACTTCCTTTATTTCGCCAACGGTGACGAGGACGGCATTCTGGTTCAGGTCTTCATCTTGCGGGCGCTGCTCACGCCGTTTGCCCACCCGCTCTTCACCGCGTGGATCGGCCTGGCCATTGGAAGGGCAGCAGCTCAGGGGAAGCCAGCGTTTCCCGCCGTGCTGTGGGGGTACGCACTGTCGGTACTGAGCCACATGGCGTGGAACGGGTCGTTGAGCTTCGCCGATGGGTCCGAGGGTGGTGCGCTGGTGGTGCTAGTTGCGGTGTTGCTGTTCTTCCTGCTCTTCGTCTCGGCCGCAGTCACCCTGGTGGTCATTCGCCGCAAGGAGCAGAAGAGGTTCATCGAGCTGGTCCCGTGGCTGGCCCAGCGTTACGGCATGGCACCCCACGAGATCTCCATCTTCGGTGACTGGAAGACCATGCTGGGTGCCCGCCGAAAGCTGGCCAACACGCAACGAACCTATTTTGATGGTGTCCATGCCGCCCTGGCCCGGTTGGCTCACCTCCATGATCAGCCGGGCGAAACCGATCCGGCCACCGAGGAAATTCTGGCCGCTCAGCTCCACAAGGCCCGGTACGCCCAGTCCGGTTAGTTGGGTCTAACCCAGCGCTGCTTTGGCCTGATCGATGGCCGTTGCGACCGTGTCGACAACCTCGCCGATGGCCACATTGGTTGTTTCGCCCGAGCCGCGATCAGTGAATTCGATCTCGCCGTCTTTCAAGCCCCTCGGCCCGACGGTGAGCCGGTACGGGATGCCGACAAGCTCGGCATCGGCGAACTTCACGCCGGCTCGGGCGTCCCGGTCGTCGAGTAGTGCGTCGACGCCGGCGGTCCGAAGATCGTTGTAGAGATCGGTCGCCGCGCTCAGAACATCGTCGTCGAGTCGCATGACGGTGATCACACACTCGAACGGAGCGATGGTGACGGGCCAGATGATGCCCTTGTCGTCGTGGTTGGCCTCGACCGAGGCCGCCATGTTGCGACCGATGCCAATGCCGTAGCTGCCCATGATGACCGGCACCTCCTTGCCATCGGCATCGGCCACTCGGACCCCAAAGGTCTCGGCGTAGACCGTTCCAAGTTTGAAGATGTGACCGATCTCGATGCAGCGCACCACGTCAATGGGGGTGCCACACTTGGGGCAGGCTTCACCCGCGCTCACTTCACGGAGGTCGGCCCACTGGCCAACCGTGAGGTCTCGTTCGATGTCGACGCCCCGATAATGCCAGTCGTCCTCGTTGGCCCCGGTGGTCATATTGGTACGGCCCCGTAGCGCTTCGTCGACGATGACCGGATGGTCGGCGACGCCCACCGCTCCGAGACTTCCGGGGTTGGCGCCAAGAGCGGCCAGAGCCTCGGCTGCCTCCGCGGCCCGAACGTTGATAGCACCCGTGGTGTCCTGAAGCTTCTGGACGTTCAGCTGATGGTCGCCTCGCACGACGGCGAGGGTGACAACGTCGTCGAGGACCATCACCATGGTTTTCAACTGTCGATCGGCCGCTGCGCCGCCTTCGATCTCCTCTAGGGCGGCGATGGTTCGGACCCCGGGGGTGGGGAATCGTTCGGGTTCTGCGGGCGGAGCATCATCGGCAATGTCAGGGAGCGACGACGTCGCTTTCTCGATGTTGGCTGAGTAGTCACAACTCGGGCATCGAGCAACATCGTCCTCTCCGGCATCGGACGGAGTCATGAACTCGGTGGAGGCATTGCCGCCCATCGCGCCCGAGCTGGCCTCGACACCGAAAGCTGGTACGCCGATGCGTTGGAAGATACGGGCGTAGGCCTCGGCGTGGGCATCGAACTGGCGATCGAGACCCTCCCACTCGTAGTCGAAGCTGTAGGAGTCCTTCATGTGGAACTCACGGACCCGGAGCAAGCCACTCTTGGGCCGAGCTTCGTCTCGGAACTTGGTCTGGATGTGATACCAGAGTTGTGGGAGCTGCTTGTAGGAGCTGAGCTCGGCCGCCACCGTGGCGAAGATCTCCTCGTGGGTGATGCCGAGGGCGTTGTCGGCCCCCTTCCGGTCCTGTAGCCGGAACATGATGTCGCCCATCGTGTCCCAGCGGCCGGAGGTCTTCCAGATGTCGGCCGGGTGCATGGTGGGAAGCAGAAATTCCTGGCCGCCGATGCCGTCAATCTCGTCCCGGACGATCTGGGCCACCTTCTGGTGCACTTTCCAACCCATGGGGAGCATCGAGTAGTGGCCGGCATGGAGCTGACGGATGAATCCACCCCTGATCAGAAGCTTGTGGCTCGGGGCAACCGCATCGTTGGGAGCATCACGAAGGGTGGGAACGAACAACTGGGACCAGCGCATGGTGTCGAAGGCTACTCCGTACGTAGAAGGCTGATTCCGCCATAAAGAATCGTTCCATTGCCGGGCCGTTCACCCGCCAGCCGTCTGCGATACTGGGTGCATGGCACGCATCGCAAAGACATCCAACGGCCGGCCCGACAGGGCCGAGATCCGTCGTCAGCGAGGCGAACGGCTGTCGACACCGCGCCAACGTCTCACCACTCCTCTCGTGCGGGTGGACGGTGTACTCGAGCCAACCACCTGGGATGCAGCGCTGGACAAAGTGGCCGGAGATTTCACCCGCATCCGACAGCAGCACGGCGGTGATGCCTTCGCCATGTTTTCGTGTTCGAAGTCGACCAACGAGATGAACTATGCGGCGCAGAAGTTCTCCAGGGTTGCACTTGGGTCGAACAACATCGACTCCTGCAACCGAACTTGACACGCACCCTCCGTCGTCGGTCTGGCGACAATCTTCGGTGCCGGTGGCGGCACCTGCTGCTACCAGGAAATTGAAGAAACCGACGTCGTGCTGCTGTGGGGGTCGAACGCCCGGGAGGCCCACCCCATCTTCTTCCATCATCTGCTCAAGGGCCTCGACAACGGGGCCACCATGTACGCCGTCGATCCCCGTCGGACGTCGTCGTCGAAGTTCGCCGATGCCTGGCTTGGTCTCGACGTTGGCACCGACATCGCCATGGCCAACACCGCAGCCAACCACATCATCAGAACTGGGTTGGCCAACGAGGCGTTCATACGCAAGAGCACCGATGGCTATGAGGCATTCGCCGCCTCTGTGGCCGGCTACACCCTCGAGGTGGGTGAGCGGCTCACCGGTGTGCCGGCGGCGGCCATTGCTGAGATGGCCGAGGCCTACGCCACCGCCGACAAGGCCCAGATTCTCTGGACGCTCGGCATCACCGAGCACCACAACGCCGTCGACAACGTGCTGGCGCTCTGCAACCTGGCCCTTCTGTGTGGCCATGTCGGGCGCTGGGGTTCGGGGCTGGTGCCGCTTCGAGGGCAGAACAACGTGCAGGGTGGCGGCGACATGGGAGCGTTACCCGACAAGCTTCCCGGCTTCCAGGACGTGGTCGACGACGAAGCCCGCCAGCGCTTCGAGACGGTGTGGGGCCAGCCGGTGCCGGCCGAACCGGGGTTGCATCTCACCCTGATGTTCGAAGCCATGGAGCGGGGCGATATCAAGGTGGCGTACATCCTTGGCGAGAACCCGGCCGATTCCGAGGCTGATGTGGAGCACGCCAGACGAACGCTCGAGAGCCTCGACCTTCTTGTTGTGCAGGACATCTTCCTCACTCGCACCGCTGAGCTGGCCGATGTCGTGTTGCCCGCCTCGGTCGGGTGGGCAGAGTCCGACGGCACGGTCACCTCGAGCGAGCGGCGAGTCCAACGAGTGCGCGCCGCGGTGTCACCGCCAGGACAAGCCCGTGATGATCACGAGATCATCGGCTCGCTGGCTCAGCGAATGGGAGTCTCCTGGGGTGAGCCGACGGCTGAGGAACTGTGGGACGAACTTCGATCCCTCTCTCCGGTCCACGCCGGGATGAGCTACGACCGGATCGACAGCGAGGGCGGGCTCCAATGGCCTTGCCCCGACCTCGACCATCCGGGCTCACCGTTTCTTCATGGCTGGCTCTGGGAAGACGATCTCGGGGGCCGCGCACCGGCTCCGTTCAGCGTTGTCGAACACGAGGGTCCCAAGGAACAGCTGTCCGATGAGTTTCCGTTGCGGCTCACCACCGGACGGTCGCTCGACTCCTACAACACCGGTGTCCAGTCGGGAGCTCTGGACTCGCCGATTCGGCACGGAGAAGCGTTGGACATCAATCACGTCGACGCCGAGCGGCTCGGATTGTCCGACGGTGAACGGGTTCGAGTGAGTTCACCCCGAGGCTCGGTAGAGATGGCCATCCGAATCCAGGCTGACATCCCGGTTGGACTTACCTTCACCACCTACCACTTCCCCGATCTTGTTGATGTGAACCTCCTCACCAACGGCGAGTGGGACCCGCGGTCGGGAACGTCAGAGTTCAAAGCGGCCGCCATTCGGATCGACAAGCTCGCGGTTCGAGGGGACGCAGCGGCCAGTGCCTGATCTCTTCATTTCTGAGGACACCGCCAGCCTGGCCGAAGCGGCTGCCGTTGATGCTGTGCTGGCTGGAGCCGGCGTGAGCCCGGCCGTCGAGTTCGAGCACGAGCGGTTGGTACGGGGTGGGGTGCACCGTGGGGACGATCGACGCCATCTCCTGCTGCCATGTCTGCACGCGCTGCAGAACCAAGCGGGGTGGATCTCTCCCGGTGGTCTCAACCACGCCTGCTCGGTGCTCAACGTGCCGCCAGCCGAGGCCTATGGCGTCGCAACGTTCTACGAGCTGTTCCGGGTTGATGATCCTGGCCACGACGAACCCGTCGTTCACGTGTGTGTCGATGCCGCGTGCCAAGTCGCCGGTTCAGCCGAACGGCTGGCGGCGCTCGAAGCGGCAGGGACTCCAGTGCATCGCAGCCCCTGTCTTGGCCAGTGCGAGCGCCCGCCAGCGCTTTTTGTGCAAGGTCGGGACACCGCTGATTCGGTGCCGATCGATGCCGAGGTCGACTCTGGTCAGCTCCCTCAGTTGCATGATCCTTCTCTGAAGTTGCTGAAGCGAGTCGGTCGTCACGATCCAACATCGCTCGATGCCTATGTTGCCGCCGGTGGTTACACCGCCCTCACCAAGGCCTTCTCGCTGGGTGCCAACGGGGTGCTCGACGAAGTCGCGACCTCCGGTCTCCGAGGGCGCGGCGGCGCCGCGTTCCCGACAGGTGTGAAATGGCGCGCCGTCGCCGGGGAACCGGGACCAAAGCATGTGGTGGCCAACGCCGACGAGTCCGAGCCCGGAACGTTCAAGGACCGGATCGTGATGGAGAACGATCCGTTCGCGCTGATCGAAGCTCTGACCATCGCCGGATTCGCAGTGGGTGCCACCAAAGGTTGGATCTACATCCGGGGCGAGTACCCGCTTGCTACCGAACGACTTGAGAACGCCCTGGTCGAGGCTCGCAAAGCGGGCTTCCTGGGCGAGGGTATCGCACGTTCAAGCTTCAACTTCGATATCGAGGTTCGCCGGGGTGCAGGCGCCTATATCTGTGGCGAAGAGACAGCTCTCTTTGCCTCCATCGAAGGGTTCAGAGGCGAACCAAGGCAGAAGCCGCCGTTCCCAACAACC
>CALHBU010000269.1 GCA_937930655.1 uncultured Acidimicrobiales bacterium
ACTCCATCGCATTTGCGACCAACTGACGACCCCGGAGCCGCTGCCGGTCTCAGAGCTTGAGCGCCTGATCTGGCAAGGACTGGCTCAACACAACATCACCGGGTTCCGCAGTCAGGTTCGTCCACCCTGGTACGACGGACGTCGGGGCATCGTCGACTTCGCCCACCCGGGCATAGCAACCGTGATCGAAGGCGACGGCCGCCGGTGGCACGCAACCCAACAGGCCATGGCCGACGATCGTCGACGTGACCGCCTGGCCGCTCGCCATGGCTGGTTGGTGTTGCGGCTGACCTGGGCCGAAGTGGCCCATCGGCCGGCGGGGACATTCGACGATCTGGCCGAGATCATCGCCAATCGCCGGTCGGCGCTGGAAGCGGTGGCGGCCTGAGACCCCTCTGCGAACCACCTGGCGGCTCCAGACCCCCGTGACGGGGCGCAGGACCGCCAGTTGCGCAAGGGCGGGGCGTGGGGCCGCCAGCGGGCCTGGGGGCTGCGGACGAGGCTTACAGCCCGAGCTGGCGGGAAGCGAGATCGCGCATGATCTCCTCGGAACCACCGCCAATGGCCTGGACTCGAACCTCCCGGTACAGACGCTCAACAGTGTCGCCCCGGAGATAACTGGCACCACCCAGGATCTGGGCCGCCTCGCGAGCGCACAGCTCGTAGGTGATGGTGGCGCCAACCTTGGCCTCGGCGATCTCAGCCACGGGGTCGTCGCCCTGATTGAGGCGCCACGAGAGAAGCTCCAGCCACGCCAGATGAGCGTTGATAGCCCGATCCATCTCGACCAGCTTGTGACGTATGACCTGATGGTCGGCCAGTCGCTTGCCGAAGGTCTCCCGCTCTCGAGCCCAGGCCAGCGCTTCGTTGTAGCAAACCCGAGCGAAGGCAATGGACTGGACCGCGAGGTCCATGCGTTCGGCGTTGAAGTTGTTGACGATCATCGAGAAGCCGGCGTTCTCCTCGCCGAGGAGGTAGCGCTCGGGGACTCGCATGTCGTCGAAGTACAGGGTGGCGGTATCGGAGGCCAGCCAGCCCATCTTGTCCAGTTTGGTTCGTTCAAGCCCTGGCAGGTCGGCCGGTATGACCAGCATGGAAATTCCGGCCGGGCCATCGGTACCGGTCCGCACCGCAGCGGTGAAGTAATCGGCCCGCATACCGGACGTAATGAAGGTCTTGGAACCGTTGACCACATAGTGGTCGCCGTCTCGCTTGGCCGTGGTGCGGATTCGGGCCACGTCGGAGCCGCCCGAAGGCTCGGTGATGGCGAGGGCTCCGATCTTCTCGCCGGTCTGACATGGAGCAATGACCTCCGACTTGATCTCGTGGGTGCCGAACTTCTGGACCGGTGGCAGGCCGATGTAGTTAGAGAACAGGGCAGCCACGACGCCCCCGGACCCGGCCATGCAGAGCTCCCACATGAGGACCAGGCGCATGAGTGCGTCGCGCTGCCCGTGGCCGCCATACTCGGCGTCGAACCCATCTCCGAACAGGCCGATGGCCCCCGCTTTGTTGTAGAGGTCGCGATCGACCTCACCATCGAGATCCCACTGGTGAACGTGGGGTGTGATCTCCTTCTCGGTGAAGTTCTTGACCACCTCGCGATAGGCCTGGTGATCGTCGGTGTAGAACGGCGAAGAAACCTGGGGGCTCATGGCCAACATGATGCCATCGGATGACCGTGGCGCGTCGTTTCAGGAAAGCTCTCGCAGAAGCTCCTGAGCCAGTGGACAGTCCGACGGGGCAAGCTCGTCGGGAAGCATCAGCCCCTCGGTGGTGACCACTCGGTCGACCAGACCGAGCGACATGATCTCGAAGGGCGCAAGGAACGCCGGCAGATCGGGGTCGGCTGTGCGTTCGACTATGGCCTGCCAGTACATCTCCGGCAGTTGCCGACCTACGCCAGCAACCAACCACACCGGTGTGCCGGTTGCTTTGGCAATGGCGGCGCCAGCCACGCTTCCGACATCGACCAGGGCGGCAGCCGGACCGAGGGCGCCGGCCTCGACAATGACCAACGAAGACTCTTCGACGGCGCCCGCGACGTGGGCCGCATCGACGTCTTCGACGATCATGTCGGCTCGTTCGAGTCGGCGCACCACCGAGTGGCCTTGACCCTCGACATCGAGAACCAGCACCGAAACATCGCCTCGTCGAGGAAGAGCGGCCACCGTCAGGTCCGGCCAGCCGGAAAGAAGAACCCGGGCCCCGTCAGGAAGAGCGGCGGCAAGCTCTCGAGGAGTGCGGTCTTCCCGCAGGTCCTCCAGGATCTGGCGGGCCTCAGAGCGAGCATCGCCGGTTGTCGCCAGCCGAGCTGACATCCACCAGAGGGCTCCGACAGCCGGTTGACGGGTGAGGAGCCGCCGACAGGCGGTAACCATGGCGTGTGGTTCCCGGTCGAAAAAGCTAAGCGCCGATGTGGCCTCCTGGACCAACAAATTGGCATCCGCTCCGGACGCTCTGGCCACGTAACGAAGCTGCTCAATCGGGTGCACGAACCGACACTACCCAAAGAAACCCGATGACATCCCCCCGATAAGTTCGGAGTCGACCCACATCTGCGCTAGCCTCGCCCGCCGTGGCTGATGCTTCCAGCGACGCTGTTTCCAGCGGCTCAGACCCAAGCGCAATCGTGCTCGATTCCCTACAAGGGAAGGGGTATTCGGTTCGCGATTGGCTAACTTCGTACCCCCTCTTGGTGGTGGCGCTAGATCCCTATACCCACGAGAGCGCCTGGCTTCTCGAAACAGCGGGACAATTTCTTCGGCACTACACGCCGGCCGATATCCGCGTGGCCTGGCTTGTCGCCTCCGACGAGGACGGCTGTCGGCAGTTCCTTGGGCCGTGGGCCGACGAATTCCTGACCTTCCCCGATCCTGATCGCACCGCTATCAACGGATTCGGGCTCGAACGGCTCCCGGCTCTGCTCCACGTCCGCAACGACGGAGCGACACAGGTGGCCAACGGCTGGGATCCCGACCGCTGGCGTGCAATCGCTGAAGTTCTTTCGGTCCACCTGTCATGGTCACGGCCAATGGTCCCCAAACCCGGCGACCCCGTGCCCTACCAGGGCACCCCGGCATCGGGCTGAGGAGACCAGGTTGGCCGATCGCCGTCTTGACCGAATGCTCCGTCAGGTCCGACGGTGGCGTGGATCGACTCCGTCAGAGGGCCTCAAGCTCGATCCAGCCCTGCCTGACAACGACATAAAGAAGCTCCGTCGCACGATCGACGACTGCATCGAAGGTCGAGGTGGTGAGGTAGCTGCCCGTCGTCGGGCCACCACCATCGGTGCCGCGTTCTCCGAACTCGATCCGGTTGGTCGACGACGATTCTTCGATCTCTTGGCCAATGAGTACGACCATGAAGACGATGCGGTCGATCACGCCATTGCCAAGGTGGTCCAGTCCACCGAACCCGACCAGCGCCGACGGGCCGAGCGCGAGCTACTACAAACACTTCAGCCTCGCCGAGAACGTCTCCTACGACGGTTTGTCGGAATAGACGGTGGCCTACCGTTTCTGATCGACCTGCGGGAGGAGTTGCTTCCCCATCGGAAAGCAACCGGCTCACTGGCAGCCGTCGATGAGGATCTTCGGAACATCCTGACCAGCTGGTTCGATGTCGCCCTTCTTCGCCTCGAACGGATCGAATGGAGCTCGGCGGCTTCGACTCTGGAGAAGTTGATCGAGTACGAAGCAGTCCACGCCATCGAGTCGTGGGAAGACCTCAAGGGCAGACTCGGCCCCGACCGACGTTGCTACGGCTATTTCCACCCGAGCATGCCGGGCGAACCAGTCATCTTCGTTGAGGTGGCACTGACCAAGGGCATCGCCCGGGACCTTCCGCCCCTACTCGATCACGACGATGCCGATCGGCTGGAGAGTACCGATACTGACACTGCGATCTTCTATTCGATCTCCAACTGTCACCAGGGTCTGTCCGGGGTATCTCTCGGCGATCTTCTGATCAAAAGAGTGGTCGAAGAACTCAGCGCCACCCTGCCGAACCTCACGACGTTCTCGACCCTGTCACCCATCCCCGGCTTTCGTTCGTGGCTCCAACAGCAACTCGCTGACGAGGCCACCCACCACGAGCTCCTCACCGAGGACGAGCGGACCTCCATCGCCCCCGACGACCCGGCACGAGCCATTGAGCGGTTGGCGTCGCTGGCCACCGCCTCGTCGCCGCCCTCGGCCGAAACCCTTGAACCGTTCCGTCCCGCCCTTCTCCGCCTGGCCGCCCGGTATCTGACCGTCGAACGGCGTGGATCACGAGCTCTCGACCCAGTGGCCAACTTTCACTTGTCCAACGGCTCGAGAGTGGAGCAAATCAATTGGCGGGCCAACCCCGGTTTGGCCGGCTGGGAGCGGGGCATGGGCATGATGGTGAACTATCGGTACGTGCCCGACTCCATCGAATCGAATCATGACAAGTACGTGATGGATGGCTCCATCGAGACTGCGGGCGACGTCGAGAGACTTCTCCGGTAGAGGACCCGCTTGCTCGTTACCCTCGTGCTGTGGCTCAAACCTTCGATCCAGCCAGCCCCTCCGAGGAGTTGCTCACTTTTCTGACCGAGCGTCATCTCGCAACACTGACCACGGTCAACGCCGATGGCGACCTCCAGGTCACGCCGGTCGGCGTTACCTACGAGCCCGAGCGGTCGTTGGCCAGAGTGATCACCTGGGCCACCTCCCGCAAGGCTCTCAATGTGGCCGAGACGCCCGGCCAACGAGTTGCGGTCTGCCAAATCGATGGCGGACGCTGGCTCACGCTGTACGGCACCGCGACCGTGACCGGCGAGGCACCGGCGGTGCAGGAGGCGGTGGAGCGGTACGCCGCTCGCTATCGCCAGCCGAAAGAAAGAGACGACAGGGTGGTCATCGAAATCAAGCTCCAACGCATCATCGGACGGGCGTAGCGCTTCCCGGTCGAGCGCCACCGACTCGGCTTCTCTGACCACTGCCGTGGGTCATTATTCCCGGCCAACCCCCTCAAGATTCGGTATGGCGTACCGTTCATTTCCATAGCCACTCAACGACGCGTGGCCGTAGGAAAAGAGACTGCGATGCAGACACCGATTGACCCGGCCAGATTGTTGGGACGTCATTCGAAGGTGGAGACCAGTTCGGGGACCTATCAAGGGACCATCTTGGCCGCAGGCGTGCGAGGCGTCTCGATCTCGGTCGAGAACCGCGTGGTGCGTTTCGCTCCAGGCGATGTGCTCTCGATCACGTCCCCCTGAATTCACGCCCGGCTGAACACCCGATTCGCTAACAAAAGGCGAGGCGCTGACCAGGGGTTCCCTCCTCCCCGATCAGCGCCGTCACCTTGT
>CALHBU010000270.1 GCA_937930655.1 uncultured Acidimicrobiales bacterium
AAACCGGAGGCGGTGGCGCAGCTGGTGGCCGAAGGTGTGGCCATAGGCGCCGACTCACCAGAAGACCTTGTGGCCAAGCTGTCGGGTCCCCGAGCGGTTTGGGTGATGGTGCCAGCCGCCTTCGCCGGTGAGGTTGTGATGGACGTTGCCCAGTATCTGGAGGCCGACGACACTGTGATCGACGGCGGCAACACCCACTATCCGCTGGATATCGAGCGGGCCGCCGTGCTCTCGCCTCGAGGTATTCACTACCTGGACGTCGGAACCAGCGGCGGAGTGTTCGGGCTGGAACGCGGCTACTGCCTGATGATCGGTGGCGCCCAAGAACCAGTGCAGCGTCTCGACCCGATCTTTCGAGCGCTGGCCCCCGGGGTCGAGGCGGCCGAACGAACACGAGGCCGACAGGGCGAGCCAGCCCAGCCCGAGCACGGCTACCTCCACTGCGGCCCGCCCGGGGCCGGCCACTTCGTCAAAATGGTCCACAACGGCATCGAGTACGCGGTGATGGCGGCCTACGCCGAGGGGTTCGGGTTGCTCGAGTCGGCCAATGTGGGCGCGGCCGATCGTGAGATCGACGCCGAAACGGCGCCGCTCGGCGACCCCCGGCTGTTTCAATACGACATTGATGTGCCCGCGGTGTCGGAGGTGTGGCGACGGGGGAGTGTGATTGGGTCGTGGCTGCTCGACCTCACAGCCGCCGCTCTTCAGTCCGATCCCGCTCTTGAAGGGTTCGAGGGTCGTGTGTCGGACTCGGGCGAAGGCAGGTGGACGGTCCTGGCCGCGGTTGAGTCCGGGGCCCCCGTGCCCACCATTGCCGATGCCCTCTTCAGTCGCTTCTCTTCCCGGGGCAATGCCACCTTCGGTAACAAGGTACTTTCGGCGATGCGGAACGAGTTCGGCGGCCATGCTGAGAAGCCGGCAGAACCGGAAGAAGGAACGGGAGGGTGAGATCTGATCCGCTCGTCCTCTTCGGCATCACCGGCGATCTTGCTCGCAAGAAGTTGTTTCGGTCGCTCTATCGGCTGGAGTTGGATGGCGACCTCGATGCTCCGGTGATCGGCGTAGCGTCGTCGAACTGGACCGTCGATGAGCTCAGAGCCAACGCCAAGGCTGCGTTGGACGAGAGCGGCGAGATCATCGACGACGATGTCTGGCACCGCTTGTCGGCTCGTTTGGACTACGTCTCTGGCGACTACCGAGAGCCTTCGACCTTCGAGGCTGTGTCGGCCAAGGTCGGCGATGCGGCATGTCCGGTCTGCTACCTCGCCATCCCGCCGTTCTTGTTCACGACGGTGACCGATGGTCTTGGAGCGACTGGTCTGAATCGGGGCCGAGTCGTTCTGGAGAAGCCCTTCGGTCGAGACCTGGCAACCTCCCGCGATCTCGACACCGCGGTTCGTGCTCACTATCCGGAGGATCGCATCTACCGGATCGACCATTTCCTGGGTAAGGAACCGGTTCTCAACCTGTTGGTGTTCCGGTTCGCCAACTCGATTCTCGAGCCCTTGTGGAATCGACACCACGTCCAGAGCGTCACCATCGACATGGCCGAGGACTTTGGAGTTGAAGGGCGAGGGAAGTTCTACGACGAAGTTGGTGCGCTGCGAGATGTAGTGCAGAACCACCTCCTACAAATCGTGGCCCTGCTGGCCATGGAACCTCCGGTCTCTGATGACGCCGACGCAATGTCTGATGAGGTGGTCAAGGTGCTTCGCTCGATGCGTCCCTTCGATCCCGCTCATGTGTGGCGAGGCCAATATGAGGGCTATCGAGACGAGCCGGGTGTGGCCAAAGACTCTGACACCGAAACGCTCATCACTATCGACTTCGAGATCGACTCGTGGCGCTGGGCCGGCGTACCGTGGCGGATCCGGGCCGGCAAAGCGTTGCACGAGACGAGGACCGAGGCCGTTGTCGAATTCAGCTGTCCACCGCGGTTGTTGTTCGCCGACGGTGCCGAGGCGCCGGACCCGAACAGGCTTCGTTTCCAAATGAAGCCGAACGATGTGATTGGTCTCGAGATGCAGGCCAAACGACCGGGTGATTCGTTGAAGAGCGAGATGGTCGAACTGGCGGTCGACCATCACGGCATTGAGGATGGACCAACCCCTTACCACCGGCTGTTGGGCGATGCACTCGACGGTGACCGGCGGCTCTTTGCCCGAGGGGACCAGGTCGACGTGGCCTGGGAAATCGTCCAGCCCGTGCTTTCTAACCCGCCTTCGGTGAAGTCGTACCGGTATGGAAGCAGTTGGCCCCAAGAACCGTCGAGCAGCGGGAAAGACGGCGCTGTTGAGTAGTCTCGTGGCAAGAACTGGCTCTCGTTGGTGGGTGCGAGGGTGGTCCGGGCGCAAGTGAACGATTGGGTTAGCAGTGGCCAAACATCATGTCGAGACGGCGAGCACCGATCAGTGGGCATCACGTGGCGCCGACGCCCTTGACTTCGCCATACGCAGCGCGGTCGAACTTCGTGGCCAGTGCGTCGTCGGGTTGAGCGGTGGCGACACCCCGCTACCCGTTTTCACCGAGCTTGCGACCCGACATCTTCCCTGGGATCAGGTGATCTTCACTCAGGTCGACGAGCGGCTGGTTCCGGCCCACGATCCGGCTCGAAACCTCGCTGCTCAGCAGGCGGCCTTCGACGGCTGCCCTGTTCGCTGGTTGCCATTGCCCGTCGATGACCCATCGTCGAATGGGATCGACGCCTTCGTCGAGTCGCTGGGCGAAGTCTCAGGCCAACCTCCACAGATTGACGTGGTGCACCTTGGGCTTGGCAGCGATGGCCACACTGGCTCACTGGTTCCCGGCGATGCTGTCCTCGACATCGAGGATCGCGATGTAGCGCTGACCGAGCCCTACCAGGGCCACGCTCGGCTCACCATGACCCGACCCATTCTCGACCGGGCCCGGCTGTTGGTCTGGCTGGTGGAAGGCCCCCTCAAGGCTGCGATTCTCGCTCGGCTGGTTCACGGTGACGCCACCATCCCGGCTGGCAAGTTGGAGCCGCAGCAGTCCATCGTCGTTGCCGACAGCGCAGCGTCCGCCGCCGCCCGGTAAGCAGATCGCCCCAGCACACCTCTCTGGTCGTCTGGTCCTTGGCGTCAGCGAGTAGCCGACCAGCAACGGGCGTTAGGCTCTAAACCAGCCGAACCACAGGAACCCCTTGTTGAAGAAGTATCTGGTGCGCACCTACGGGTGTCAGATGAATGAGCATGACTCCGAGCGTCTTGCCGGCCTGTTGGAGGCTGACGGCTACGAAGCGACCGACGAGCTCGACGACGCCGACGTCGTGGTGCTCAACACCTGCTGCATCAGAGAGAACGCCGACAACAAGCTCTACGGAGCGCTCGGGAACCTGAAGGTAAGGAAAGAAGAAAACCCCGATCTGCAGATCGTGGTCGGTGGTTGCCTGGCCCAAAAGGACAGAGACATCATCCAGCAGCGGGCTGGCCACGTTGATGTTGTCTTTGGCACCCACAACGTGCATCGGGCCACCGAGCTCATGGCCGAAGCCAGGGTCAACGGTCCAGTCACCGAGATCTGGGAGGAGACCGTCCTCGAAGAGGCCCAAGCCTTTCCCTCGGCATTGCCGGTCCGACGCGAAACCGACTACGCAGCGTGGGTCACCATTCAGATCGGCTGCGACAACTCCTGCGCCTTCTGCATCGTTCCGTCTGTCCGGGGCAAAGAGATCAGCCGTCCGATGGAAGACATCGAAACCGAGGTTCAGCGCCTCGCCGCCGACGGAGTCACCGAAGTCACCCTGCTCGGCCAAAACGTCAACTCCTATGGCCGGGATCTCGCCATAGCGGCACGCCAAGCTGGCGACGACGTTCGGCTTCGACCGATGTTCGCCGAACTCCTTGGTCGAGTGGCTGCAGTCGACGGCATCCGCCGGGTTCGCTACACCTCGCCACATCCCAAGGACATGACACCGGACGTGTTTGAGGTGATGGAGCACGCCGGACCGGTGGTGCCCCACCTGCATTTCCCGCTGCAGTCCGGCTCCGACCGCATCCTCTCGGCCATGCACCGGGGTTACACCGGCCAGCGCTATCTCGAGAAGCTGGCTGTGGCCCGGGCCTCCATCGCCGACCTAGCCGTGACTACAGACATCATCGTGGGCTTCCCCGGTGAGACCGACGAAGACTTCGAACGCACCCTCGAGGTTGCTGCCGCGGCGGAGTTTGATAGTGCCTTTACCTTTGTCTTCTCGCCGCGAGGCGGCACTGAAGCCGCCGAGATGGTCGACCAGTTCTGCGATCCTGACATGGTGAAGGACCGCTACGCCCGCCTTCGTGTGGTTACAGAACGGTCAGCATTGGCCAAGCACCAGGCCAGGGTTGGCCGGGTCGAAGAAGTCGTGGTCGAGGGCCCGTCCAAGAAGGATCCATCGGTCCTGACCGGTCGCACGGGGCAGAACAAGTTGATTCATTTCGCATCGGATCCCCTCCGTCCCGGTACCTACGGGTTGGCCCGGGTGACCGAGGCCCATACCCAGTACCTGATGGGTGAACTGGTCGAGGTCACCGACAAGCCGACCTATCGCACTCGCATCCCGGTCTCGGCAGGCTGACCGTGCCTCGGGTCTCGCTGGAGGTCGATGTGGCGACGGAGGAGGCCGAGGTTCGATCCAAGATGCTCGAAGCGGCTGAGACTCCGGCTGTTGTTGTCGGTTGGTTCACTTCTGACGAAAGCGTTGATGCCGAGGTCAAGGCGATGGGCGACGACTCCTGGGCCTTACAGCTGGCGGGCCCCGGCTTCAAAGCCAGCGGCTCGGTGGTTCTTCTGCCCCGTCAGCCCGGTGCCGGCATTGGCATCGATGTCGATGTGAAACCCCGGGGTTTGCTGGGAACCGCCGGTGTCCTGGCCGCGGTGGCCAGCGGGCAGTTGGAGCGAGAGATTCGACAGGCCCTTTGGAATGAGTTCGGAGAACCGAGTTGAGCGAGAGTCCAGACACCTACACCCATGGCCACCACGAAAGCGTGTTGCGTGGTCACAGCTGGCGGACCGCCGAGAATTCGGCTGGCTACCTGCTGCCTCACCTGTCTGCTGGCATGTCGTTGCTCGATGTTGGCTGCGGCCCTGGCACCATCACCGCTGACTTGGCTCATCTCTTGGCTCCCGGACCAGTGACGGCCATCGAGATCGGCGATGACATTCTTGCTACTGCTTCGGCCACCGCGGCTGAGCGTGGTGTCGAGAACGCGACCTTCGAGATTGGCGATGTCTATGCCCTTTCCTACGACGACGACACCTTCGATGTCACCCACGCTCACCAGGTCTTGCAGCACCTCTCC
>CALHBU010000271.1 GCA_937930655.1 uncultured Acidimicrobiales bacterium
CGATGAGGCTCGAGCCCATGGTTACGCCCTGGTTCGCCGGCTCGAGGCCGACAGCTTTCCGCCCTTCATAAAGGTGTGGCTGATCGCCGGCCGGTATCTGCACGACGAGTACTTCTCGACCATGTACGCCAAAGCGCAGAACCTCCGGTTAGCGCTGATCCGACAGTTGAACGAGACGTTCGAGAACGTCGACCTGCTGGTGATGCCAACGACTCCTCACGTGGCTCCTGAACTGCTGGACGAGGCAGCCGGCGAACAGGCGCTGCTCGATCGGGGAACGACCATGGTGACCAATACGTCGCCGACCAACTTGAGCGGTCATCCTTCGCTCGCCGTTCCCACCGGACTCGACCGCGATGGACTACCAACGTCGATCCAGATCGTCGCCCCTCGCTTCGCCGATGCCCGCACGTTCCAAGCGGGCGCAGTGATCGAGGAAGCAGTCGGACTTCTGCCGCCGCCACTGACGTCGGACACGAGTGAAATCTCGGTGATCGCATGACCGGGCCGTCAGTGGAGTTGTTCGGGGCCATGGCCAGCTATCAGGGCTACGAACTTTCGGCGGACCGAATTGCTGAAGCCGTCGAGACCCATCGAGCAATTTCCGAAGGTTTGGAGGCGCTGCGTAGGATCCCGCTTTCCTACCTTGAGCCGGTGCCCGAGCCGAGTTCGGCCATCGGCTGGATCGAACGCGGTGCTGTCTCATGACCGACCTTCTGTTTGAAAAGACGGCGACCCAGTTGCTGGCGTCCTACGCCAGCGGCGAGGTCTCACCCGTTGATGTCGTGCAGTCCTGTCTGGAGAGGATCGAGCAGCTCGATCCGGTCATCAACGCCATCAGATTGCTCCGGGCCGATGAGGCGGTGGCTGAAGCGAAGGAGAGCGAAGCCCGTTGGGCGTCGGGCACGGCGGGTGCTCTCGACGGCGTTCCCTTCGGACTGAAAGACATCATTGCCACGGCGGGCGTGACGACGACCGGGGGTTCTGCCCGCTACATAGATCACGTTCCAGACGAAACGGCGGCGCACGCCCAACGGTTGATGGATGCCGGCGGCATTCTTCTGGCCAAGCTCGAAACCTTCGAATTCGCCTGCGGCGGACCACACAACCGAACGTTCGGAGCGGTGTCCAACCCGTGGGATGTCGAGCGGACAACCGGCGGTTCATCGTCAGGGTCGGGCGCGGCGGTGGCGGCCCAGATGATGCCGTTGGCCATTGGCACCGATACCGGTGGTTCGGTTCGGATTCCCGCGGCCTACTGCGGCCTGACTGGACTCAAACCGACCTACGGCCGAGTGCCTCGCCACGGCGTGATGGGGCTCTCGTGGACGTTGGATCACGCCGGCCCCATGGCCCGATCTGTCGCTGATGCCGCCCTCATGCTGTCCGTGATAGCAGGTCACGATGCACGGGATGCTGCCTCTTCGCCAGCTCCAGTGCCGGACTATCTCGATCGCTTGGACCAATCACTTTCCGGCGTGCGGGTGGGTCGTCTTCGTGGCCGCTTCGAAGACAATGTCGATCCCGATGTGATGGTGGCCCACGACAACGCACTGGCGGCGTTGGCCGACAGCGGGGCCCAGGTGGTTGATGTCGAGATGAACAACGTTGATCATGCCATCGCCGCCGCTTGGCAGATCATGTACCCGGAGATGCTCAGCCTTCACGAGGCTCATTTCGACCAGTTGGCGGACCGGGACATGATGGGCGCCAATCTCCTGGCATCGACGCCCTTCGTTTCGGCCGTGGATTATCTGCGGGCCTTGCGCTACCGCTCCATCTTCCAGGCGTCGTTCGACGAAGCCATAGCGTCGGTGGATGCGCTGGCGTTGCCTGGTTTGGCGCAGCTTCCGCCCAGACTCGATGAGCTGGTGACCGACTACCAGGTCAACAACTGGCTTGGAGCGGCTGTCGAGCTGCACATTCCCTTCAACTACACCGGCACTCCGGCGTTGTGTCTTCCGGCGGGTACGGCCCGAGGTATGCCCACCAGTCTTCAACTAGTGGGCCGACCCCATCGCGATGATCTCCTGTTGTCGATTGGTCATCGTTTCCAGTCGTCGACGGCCTTTCATCTTGCCGCCCCGATCCTTCAGGCGCCGCAGGTGGCTTGAGGTTCAGCACAAGTTGGCAAGTGTCTATTCGACGACAAGCTTGAGTGATGCCGTGACCGTCAGCGTGAGCTTCAGCGTCGTCGTCACTAGTTCTTTGTCGATGGGGCATCCTTGCTCGGAGAGCAGATTCCGCATAGCCGAGAGCCGAGATTGCCGCCACTGGAAGGGTGTCATCGGTGAGCCGTAGACTGGATGGAGTGGCTATGACCGACACGACCGACCGGGCTCGCGAACGGCAGCTCGACGTCTTTGCCAAGATGGCTGGGGCTGATAAGGTCCGCCACGCCTTCGACATGGCTGAGCAGTCCAAGGCGATCGCCATCGACGGTATTCGCGCACGCAATCCCGAGCTGTCAGAGGCGGAGATCCGGCACGTGTGGCTTCGCTTGCTTCATGGGGAACGAGCCGATCGTCTGGGCGCGGCCGCCGGCGCTGGTTCCTAAGTGCAACAGGACCTTCTGGCCAAGGTAGTCGCCGCCCTGGACACCGCCGGGGTTCCTCACATGGTCACCGGTTCCTTTGCCAGCACCTTCCACGGCGAACCACGAATGACAAGAGACATTGACCTCGTCATCGACCCAGATGGACACGACATCTCTTTGTTTGTCGCGCAGTTCGATCCTGAGAGTTTCTACATCGACGACGCAGTTGCTGCTGCAGCTCGTCGAGACATGTTCAATGTCATCGACGTGACCACCGGGTGGAAAGTGGATCTGATCGTTCGCAAGGACCGGCCATTCAGCATTGAGGAGTTTGGTCGCCGGGTTCCTGTTGAGATCTTCGGCGTGCGAACGTTCGTCGCGAGCGTCGAAGACACCATCCTTTCGAAGCTGGAGTGGTCCAAGATGTCAGGCTCCGACCAACAGCGTCGCGACGTCAACGCGGTTCTCCATATTCAGCGGCCGACCCTCGATCTTGAGTACCTCGAACGCTGGGCATCTGAACTCGGAATAGCCGACGAACTTCATAGGGCTCTCAGCCCTGACGTCTGAGCCGGGTGGTCGGCGTACGGCCGAGCGTTAAAAATGGCGCCGACATGGGCCAATTGCTTGGCGACCCACCGGATGGCGTGGCACGACGTGACATCCGGTGGCGGCCGACCTGCACCTAGTTGGTGCCCCCGGGCAGAATCGAACTGCCGCACATGGTTTAGGAATCTGAGTCCAGTTGAGAGAGTTTCCCCTAGTCAGAGTCCCTGTGGGTGCAAGACGACACTTTTGTACCCAAGGAGGACCCACAGGTGGGACGGCGGCCAATTCACGAGATTCGCATCTGGTCAGTACAAGATCGCAGAAGTAGCGAACGCTATGCCAGACCATGGATTGTGCGCTGGTCTGTCGACGGACGAACGTTCTCCCGAGGCCACCGGACCCGGGCCGAAGCCGACCACTACCGCTCGCTCCTCTTTGTCGCACAACGTGACGGCGAGCCATTCGATGCGACCAGCGGCGAACCGATCTCATGGTCCGAAGCAGAAGCCGACCTGGCTATTCACCAATGGGCTCGACGTTGGCTGCTGGAGAGCTGGGATGAATGGCAGCCGAGAACCCGAGAGTCAGCCGTCGAGGCTCTGTCGAGATTCGTACCGTTGCTAGCGAAACCTGGTGCCCCCAAAGCAGATGCCCAAAGGCGGTACCTCGCCAAAGCTCTGGTACCTGGCAGTAAGCAAGATGCTTCACACGAAGCGTGGCTCAACAAGTGGTGCCTGAAGCTTGGCGAGCTAGATCGACGCACACTGGCGGTAGCCGAACAGCGCTTGTCAATTGGCATCAGCGGCGAGCCTCTTGCCGCGACGACAGCCAATCGCTACCGCACGATCGCACACGGGTGCATTCGTAGGGCCGCAGATCTAGAGATCATCGACAAGGACCCCTGGCCACCTATGACCAGGGGCGCACGACAACGAAAGGTTCGCAAAAAGGCTCAGCTGGACACCAAA
>CALHBU010000272.1 GCA_937930655.1 uncultured Acidimicrobiales bacterium
ACACAACGAAGAGGTTCTGGCCGCCCACCTCGGCATGAGCGCCGCCGAGATTGGTCGGCTGACCGATAGCGGCGTTCTTCAATCGGGCCCTACCTAGCGGGGTGCAAACAGCAACGCCTAAGTTCGTGGAATGACGCCTCCACCGATTGCCAAGGTCTCCAGCGACACCGTCAAGGCCAACGCCTCCGGCCTCGAACCAGCAACCTTCGAGAACACCGCCTTCACAACGCCGAAGCCGTTGTCGGAGTCGACGGTGGCCATCCTTACTTCGGCCTCCCTTCATCACCCCGAGCAGCCGGGCTTCGAACCACGGGACACGAGCTTCCGGGTCCTCGACCCGACCCGCCGCGACTACAAGCTGGGCCACTGGAGCCAGGATGTTGATCAGGTCGGGTATGGCATCGACTACAACGTGATCTTTCCCATCGATCGCCTCGATGAGCTGGCCGCCGACGGCACCATAGGAGCGGTGGCCGACGTTCACCTGGCCTACGCCGGCAACCAGTTCGAAGTGGCCGGCATTCGAATGGACTCCGGCCCGGAGGGAGCCAAGCTGCTCCTGGATGCCGGCGTCGATGTGGTACTTCTCACCCCCGTTTGACCTCTCTGCACCCGTGCCGTGAGCACGCTCGCCCATGTTCTGGAAGAAGCCGGACTGGCCACCGTGGCCCTTGGCTCGGTCAAAGCCCAGTTGGAGGGAACAGCACCCCCTCGTGGCCTGTACTGCGATTTCCCCCTCGGTCGCCCGCTGGGCAAGCCGGCCGATGCCGAGTTCCAGCACCAGGTTCTGGCTGCGGCCTTCGCCATGCTGGAACGGACCGAGCCCGCTATCGAGGAGTTCGGCGAAGCCATCGCCGACGAAGGCGAGCTTCTGGCCTGTGCCATCCCACCCCGAGACGACAGCGACGACCACCCGGCGGTTGCCGAGGCCAGAGGTCTCCGCCCGGCCTACGACCGCACCCTGGCCAACCACGGCGAGCGCATCGGGGCCTTCCGCTTACTCGGACCGGACGACATTCCCGGTGCCATTCAGATCTTCGCCGACATCGCCGACGGCGCCAACTGGAAGGAAGCCGGCATCCCCGGCATACCGGCCAGGGTGGTCCAGGACATTCGCGGCTACTACGAGGTAGCCGCCATCTCGCTGGCCGACCACACCCCGGCCGCCTTTGAAGCCACCCGCTGGTTTCTCCAGGAAACCGAAGCCGGAAAGGCCATCATCGGCGCCCGACAACAGATGAGGGAACAGGGGGCCAAGCAACCTCTCTGGCAGTTCCTGATCACCGGGGCCGGTATCGACCCCGACGAGGCCTAAGAAAAGCCGAAACCAGGGAACTCACGGCGGTGGCTCCGACGTCCAACTAGTTCGGAAGGCTCATGTCGCACGACATGCGGCCGATTGGGTCATACGAACTATCAGGGGGACATCTCATGACCACCACCAACTTCTGGAAGAAGTTTGCCGCCGCCTTTCCCGTACTGGCTCTCGCCATGACCCTGCTGGGCCCCGGAGTCAGCGCCTGTGGCGGGCTGTTCTGTCAGAACAGCCCGGTCGACCAGGTGGGAGAACGAATCGTCTTCAGCGTCAACGACGACGAGACCATCACCTCGCTCATTGAGATTCAGTACTTCGGCGAGGCCGACGACTTCTCCTGGGTTCTTCCCATTCCTGAGGCCATTGCCGCCGACGACCTTCAGGTGCCCGATGGCGGCGATCAGGTCTTCGATGAGCTGCACAGCTTCACCGACGTGCGGATCATCGCCCCGCCCCGCCCGGCCTGCGCCGAGGAGATGAGGGCTACCGCAATGTCGGAGGACTCGGCCGAGAGCGCAGATGCTGGGGTCGAGGTCTTCGCCAGCGGTGAGGTGGGACCGTTCGGGTTCGACGTGATCGGCTCCGACGACCCCATGGCCCTGATCACCTGGCTGCGGGACAACAACTACCGGGTCGATCCACCGATGGAGCCCCTCATCGATGTCTATGTCGAGGAACAGTTCGCCTTCGTAGCGATGCGTCTGCTCGATGGCGAGACCAGTGACTCCATCAGCCCCATCGAAATCACCTATCCCGGCACCAAGCCCATGATCCCTTTGCGCCTCACCGCGGTAGCAGCCCAGAACCAAATGCCCATCTGGACCTGGATCTTTGCTGATGCCCAGGCCGTGCCGGAGAACTACTCCCCTATGGAAATCAAGACCGAAGAACTCACCTTCAATGAATTCGGCGGCAACGACTATGTGCAGCTGGTGCAGCGCCGTGCCGATGCTCTTGGTGGCCAGGCCTTCATCACCGAGTTCGCAACCTCCACCGACAACATCAACATCACAATCGACCATCCGTATCTGGTCGAGAAGATGGACAGCCACCAGTACCTCACCCGGTTGGCCACCTACATCGACCCCGATGAGATGACTGTCGATCCGGTCTTTGGCTTTGACACCGACCGGCCCGATGTTTCGAACATCCGCGACGCCACCGAGTTGCAGGGACTCTACGAATGCGAACGCAACGGAGGCGCCGGTGGCATCAGCTTCAACGACTCCGATGCGCTCGAGCCGATCAACGACGACACCGGCGAGGTAGCCGCAACACCAGCCGAGAGCGCGGCCCAGGACGGCATCGTGATCAACCGAGGCTGGATCATCGGCGGCGTCGCCGTTCTGGTTGTCGGCTTCGGTGCCTACGTGGCCGGTGCCCGCAAGAACGAGGAGCCGGTCGGCTGAACGTTCTACCGACCCAGGACGCTAGATAACACCGTCGTCGGCGAGCTGTTCGATCTCGCTAGCCGAGAGCCCGAGCAGCTCGCCGTAGACGTACTCGTTGTGCTGCCCCAGGACCGGGGCCGACCGGGTGATCTCCCAGTTGGTTCGAGAAAACTCTGCCGGCTGACCGTCGACCCGAACGCCGCCCATTTCAGGGTGGTCGACCATCGGCCACAGCGATCGAGACGACGTTGCAACATCGCCATCGATACGTTCGGCTGGTCGCCGCACCGCACTGGCGGGAATACCAACCGCCTGCAGATCGCGCTCGACGTCGAACCGGTTGCGGCTCGCCGTCCACGCAGAAAGTGCCTCGTCCAACTCGTCGTGACGAGCCAGGCGGGCCGCCACTGTTTCCAATCCGGCGGGGGCTGGGCCTTCGTCGCCCATGCTGGCAAGGAGGGCGGCCCATTCGCCGTCGTCACGGCAGGCGATGGCAACCCAGTTGTCTTCTCCTCGGCAGCGGTAGACCCCGTGGGGTGCCATAGCCGGCGACGTACTGCGGTTGCTGGCCGGAAGATCATTGCCCCGCAACGAACGGCCATTCACTGACCAATCCAACATGTCCGCCCCGTGGAGGTTGGCGCCAGCCTCGGTGCAGCTCATGTCGACCCACTGGCCCTCACCGGTCCGCTCACGATGCATGAGGGCCATGAGGATGGCGATGGCCATGTAGTAGCCGCCGGTGTGATCCATGTAGGAGTAACCCCAGCCTGCCGGATCTTCGCCGGCCAACCCCGAGCTGTGGGTCAGGCCGGAGACGGCCTGGGCGATCGGGCCCCACGACTTGAACTCCCGATAGGGCCCGGTGTGGCCAAACCCGCAGTTGGACACGTAGATGATGTCTGGCTTGAGCTCGGCCAGTGCGTCGTAGCCAAACCCCATCCGTTCCACCACACCGGCGGCAAAGTTCTCGCTGACAACGTCGGAGACTCGCACCAGTTCCCGAAGGAGTTCCTTGGCTCGGTCGTCTCGTAGGTTGAGAGTGATGCCGAGCTTTTCGATGTTGTGGTTGTTGAAGCCCGACCCGAACTCGATCCCACGACGCTCGTCCTTGAACGGCGGCGACCCTCGAAGGATGTCCCACTTGCCCTGATTGGTGGGGTCCTCGATACGGATGACCTCGGCCCCAAACGAACCGAGCCATCGAGTTGCTCCGGCACCAGCCAGCTGGCCGGTGAAGTCGCAAATTCGAAAGCGGGAGAGCGCACCCGAGGTCATAGGGGCCACGCTTCCACATTCGGCCGGTCCTTGGCCATATGGTTTAAGGACTGACTCCAAGATCCGATGGTGTCGAATGACACGATGGCTCGCGATTCTCACGGTTATCTGCCTCGTACTCTTGACCGGCTGCTCGAACAAAGCGACCGTGACGCTCCAAGACGGACCGGACAACCTTCCTTACGACGGCTACACCGTCACTGTGGTCGACCTCGAACCAAGACCCAACGCCGAGTCGTTCGACCACCACTCTGACTTTCTACTTCCGGGCGTTGGCAGACCAGCCGACCCGCCAAACGCCGAAGGGCACATCACCCTCGAACCCAGCGCCGAGTACCGGCGGGTCAGAGTCGTCTGGCCGGAATGGATCGAGGACTGCGAGTTCGGCGGCAACGCGTATCTCGCTCCCGGCCAGACCGAAGCCACGTTGAAGATCGGTCTCACCGCCTGCGCCTGACCAGCCGCCCTACTATCAACGAATGCCTTCGACCAGTGTCGTGCTCGTTTCTGACTCGCATCTCTCGCCCCGCACTCCGGAGGCCACCGCCAACTGGGAGGTGCTGATGGAACACGTCGCGACCACCAACCCGGCGGCGGTCATCCATACCGGCGACATTGCCCTCGACGGAGCATCGGACGACGACGACCTCCGGTTTGCCAGGACTCAGCTCGACAGGTCAGTCGTCCCAATGCTCGCCCTGCCCGGCAACCACGACTTGGGCGACAATCCGTGCGAGACGAATGCAGGAGCAAGTCTGATCACCTCAGACCGGGTGACCTCGTATCGAGAAATCATCGGAGACGACCGGTGGGCTCACCAGCTCGGCGAGTGGCGGCTGATCGGATGCAACGCCCAGCTTTTCGGTTCTGATCTGGAAGAGGAAGCCGAGCAATGGTCGTGGCTGGAACGGGAGCTGGATTTTGCCGGCCAAGACACCCACCCAACGGCCTTCTTCATGCACAAGCCGCTCATGCACTCTGACCCGCACCCATCTGAACATGACGTTGCTATTCGTTACGTGCGCCAGCAGCCAAGAGAGCGGTTGCTGGGACTTCTCGAAACGGCCGGCGTCAGCGTCGTGGTCAGCGGCCACGTGCATCAACATCGTCGTGTCGATCTCCGGGGTCTTGACACGGTGTGGGCGCCGACCAGCTGGGCCACCATCCCGCCCTCGATGCAGGACACCGTCGGCGAGCGCTGGGTGGGTGGCCTCGAGCTCGAACTTCACGACGACGGCCGGCTCGATGTGGTCGAGATTCGCCCCGACAACCTTGGTCAACACTCCATCGGCGAGAGCATTCCGAACCCGTACGGCGCCCACTGACCAGCGAGTTTCCTCGACCCAACTTCGCCTTGGCCCCGCCAGGTAGTACCTTCGTGCTCCAGCAGGACAGCCTGTAGAGACAGAAAGGGGTGCCGGCATGGCAACCAAGCCCGGTGAAAAGGTTCAGTTCGAAGATCTCGGTGTCGAGGTCATTGTCACCAAGGGTGGCGATGGCGACATCACGGCGTCTGAGGGCGGTGACGGCCTGAAGGTCGGCAAGCGCTACGAAGACGAGGCCACCGGCATTCAGGTGCTCGTGACCAAGCCAGGAGCCGCCACACTCATGTGCAATGGCTCCGAGATGGCACTGCAAGAGCCGAAGAAGACCAAGTCCGCCGACTGATTTCGGCTGTCATCCGTGCAGCACAACACCATCGAGGTCAGTTCTAGCCACGATGGCATGGTGCGGCGCCTGAGTCTGCCAGGCGGCAGTCTCGATACCGATACAGCTCAGGAGTTGGCCGCCTCGGCTAACGATCTTGTTGATCAACGCGACGTCCGAGTCCTCGTTCTCGAGGCTCGGACGTTGCCGTTTTGCGACGGACCGGCGCCCGATCTGAATCGACTGGCCATCGACCCGGCCGCGGCGCTGGCTCGCCTGAGGCCCCCCATCGTTTGCGCCATCGATGGTGCCTGCCATTCGGTTGGGCTTGAAGTTGCTCTGGCCACCGACATCCGGCTTTGCACGGCTGGCGCCACCTTCGCTCTGCCCGATGTGCTCGCCGGCGACCTTCCCTGTTGGGGCGGAACCCAACGTCTACCGAGGGCGATCAGACCAGCGGAGGCGACGGCCATGGTGCTGACCGGAGACGCTCTCTCTGCCCAACGGGCTGCATCGCTGGGCCTGGTCCACGCTGTCACCGACGATCTCCCCGGGGCGGTCGACGACATGGTGAACACCCTGGTCGCCCTGGCCCCGTTTGCCCTCGAACTCACCAAAGAAGCCGTCCACCGAGGCAGCGAACTCCCGCTTCGCGACGGCCTTCGCCTCGAAGGCGACCTCAACCACCAACTGGCCGCAACCGAAGACCGGGCCGAGGGACTGCAGGCCTTCTTCGACAAACGGCCCCCGGATTTCAGTGGCCGCTGAGCGTTCGCTCGATCAGCTTGTACCTCTCCTGCCGAGCGGAACATTGGATGTGGCCCGCAGCTGGCGGCCGTGGGTAGCTGACGATTCAACCTTGGCCACCGAGCTGCTTCTGCCCCTCATTGTCGAGCCGGACTGGCCAGGGCCGGTCGATCCGCTTCCCGTCGGCGATGGTTGGGTCCAGGCCGATCTCACCGACGACGATCTCGATACCTTCGATCGACTACGGGCCACTCTTCACCGCGCTGGCCCCGAGGAGCTGGCGGCGGCGGCCCAGGAATGGCGGCTGCCGGTTCTTCCCTACCGCCCTTTGCAGGTTGGCACCGGTCTGCTCGTTGCTCCATCTGAGCGGCGACCGTTCCGGACGCTCGAAGGAGTGCAGGTAGTCGACCTGTCGAGCCTGTGGGCCGGGCCGCTGTGCTCTCACCTTCTTCAGCGCGCCGGAGCCAATGTCATCAAAGTCGACCCCGAGTGTCGGCCCGACGGGTTTCGAGAGCGGCCCCGGCTCTATCACTGGCTCAACGAGGGCAAGGACATCATCGATCTCGATCTCCGCCGGGATGGCGACCGATCCACCTTCGAGACTCTGGTTGGGCAAGCCGATCTGCTCATTCACTCGTTCAGCCGACGGGTGATGCCGAACCTTGGCTACGGCCATGAGCAACTTCGATCCCTCAACCCGGCGCTGGCCACGGTCGCCATCTCGGCTTTCCCGTCTGGTTCACCGGAGCAGGACTGGTTGGCCTACGGCAGCGGAATTCATGCCGTCACTGGGCTCGGGCTCACTACCGGTCGGGCCAAACCGGCGGCTGTGGCCTATCCCGACCCGCTCACCGGTTACGCCGCTGCCGCGGCCGCCATTGAACTTCTCGACACCTCCGACCATCGCGAGGTCGCCCTGGTTACCGCTGGTGTGGCAGTTGCCCAGGCCGGTGCAACCACAACGGGAGCGACGGCATGACCGATCACGTCTCGCTATCGATTGAGGCGGGCTCGATTGCCGTGGTCTCGCTCGACAATCCACCGCTGAACGTCTTCGACCTCGCCATGCGGGACGGCCTCATCGAAGCCTTCGCCGCAGTCGCCGACATCCCCGACATTCGAGCCATGGTGCTGCGAGCCGAAGGGAAACACTTCAGCGCAGGAGCTGACCTGTCAGAGTTCGGCTCGGCCGAGACCATCATGGAGGGGCGGCGTATCCGTTGGGATCGGGACCCATGGGGTCCGCTCTGGGACTCGCCGGTGCCGACAGTTGCGGCGCTGCACGGCATCGCCGTTGGTAGCGGTCTCGAGATGGCCATGCTTTGCGACATCAGGTTGGCCAGCCCTGAGACCAAGGTCGGACTCCCAGAAACCAAGCTCGGTATGTTGCCTTCGGCCGGCGGTACCCAAAGCCTGACTCGGGCCATCGGGCCCCATCAGGCGGTTCCCCTCATCGCCACCTCGGCCACCGTCGACGCTCACGAAGCTCTTCGCCGGGGCGTCGTTCACCAGGTTGTCCACGACGTTGACGGAGCGGCGCTCGACCTGGCACAACGATGGTCGGGCACAGACGTCGCCGTACTCCGGGCTGCTCGACGAGCCTTGCGGGCGAGCGGCGATCTTCCCCTGGCCGCCGGCCTTTCACTCGAAAAAACTCTGGCCACCGGTACCCGCTAGCCTTCAAAACGCAGGCTGCCTCACACCTTCCAGGCCACTCTCGGTGTCATTTGGGTGGACCTTGTGTCTCTGCGTGGTTACCCTGCGCCAGTGGCGAAAGCTAGTAGCGGCGGCTACCGGCAAAATGCCATACGGCGTAAAAACAAACCTTCAACTACAGATAATTCTCAAAGGCGGAACTATGAGAGTACCAACCCGATTCCTTCGAGCTGTCGTGAGCACACTCGCACTCACTGGCACACTCGTTCTTACCGGTGTTTCGCCGGCCTCTGCTGCATGCGCTAGTGCCGCCGCGCCCAATGTCGACTGGAGTGGATGCGATGTTTCCCGTCGAGACCTCGCCGGCTACGACCTCACCGGCGCTGACTTCACCGATGCCAACGTGGCGGGTACCAACTTTGCCGGCGCCGATCTTGAGGGTGCCAACTTCTCCGGAGCCAGTGTCAGCAAAGCTAACTTCGTCAGCGCTCGCTTGGCCGGCGCCGACTTCACCGATGCCAACATCGTCGGTGCCAACTTCGTGATGGCCGACCTGACCGACGTCACGTTCGACGCAACGGCCAATGTCACCGGAACCAAGTTCGTCAACCCTCCCCTCGGAGCACCCGAGGAAGGAGTCACCGACGAGAACTTCCCCATCGAGTTCAGCATTCTGGACAACGACGTTGCCCACAACGAGGGACCGGCAACTGAATTCACCGTCGAGCTGGTGACTCAACCGGCCAACGGCACCGTCTCACTCGACCCAGAAACCAATATCTATACCTACACCCCAAACAACGGTTTCTCGGGCGACGACAGCTTTAGGTACAAGCCAGTGGTCAACTTGAGCTGGACCAACCTGCCGACCAATGCCGTCAGCCAAGGCGATGGCGGTGCAGCCATTACCGTCGACATCACCATCAACCCGTGCCTGAACCCGCTGTCTTCGCCCTACACCGGCACCAGCGGCGTGATCGGTTCGGTTGCGCGACTGTACGGCGCCTACTTCAACCGCAACCCTGACCTGCCCGGCTTCACCCACTGGACCTCGGCTATCAACAGCGGCAACGCCAGCCTCGGCCAGGCATCCGACCTGTTCGCTCAGAGCTCGGAGTTCAACGACACGTATGGTCAGATCGACAACGAAGCGTTCATCAATCTGGTGTACAAGAACGTCCTCTGTCGCCCGGCCGATGGTGGCGGCGCCGCCTACTGGACCGCCCAGATGGAAGCCGGCATGACGCGGGGCGATGTCATGCTCGGATTCTCCGAGACAGCTGAGTACAAAGACTTCACCCGTACCAACTGAGGCTGAACTGAAGGTGTGAGGGGGTTAGCGTGCTGTCATGGCTGACGGCACGCTGACCTCCATTCACATCCATCCGGTGAAATCCTGCCGGAGAATCGAGCTAGATACCGTCGAGGTATCGGCGCTCGGGATTGGTAACGACAGAATGTGGCAGGTCGTCGACGACGACGGCTACCCGTTACACCAACGGCAGCACCCCATCATGGCCACCGTTGAGGTGTCGTTGTCCGACGGTGGCGGCCTCCGGTTGTCGGCACCCAACTCGGGGTCGGTCGACGTGCCAGCCCCGGGCCAGGCCGATCGCACGGTGAAATCGTTGTTTCGGGTGAGCGTCGACGTCGCCGATGCTGGCGACGAGACGGCCGACTGGTTCAGCCGCCTGCTTGATCAGCCGGCTCGACTGGCTGCCATCCCTGATGGTGGTGGCTGGGATGTCCCGCCTCAGTTCGAGCTTGGCGACCAGCGGATGGCGTTCGGCGATGCCGCCCCCGTTCTGGTGACGACCACGTCGTCGCTGGATTGGCTGGTTGGCAAGGCCAAGGAACCGTTTGGGATGGATCGTTTCCGACCCAACCTTGTTGTCGAGAACGACGACCCCTGGGTCGAGGACACGTGGGTTGAGTTCACGATAGGTGCCGCGTCGTTGGCTCTTGGCATGCCGTGGCCTCGGTGCGCCATGCCCCAGATCGACCAGGACAACGGGGAAAGGCACAAAGAGCCGGCTGTTGTGTTGAAGGCTCACCGCTGGTGTTCAGAAGCCCCGTCGGCGGCCGAGGCGGCCCGACCGATCCTGGAAGGCAACGCTCTGTTTGGTATCGGCTGCAACATCAGGCCCGAAGGGGCCCGGTTGTCAGTCGGCGACACGGTCACCGTCCAGACCACGGCCGATCCTCTGATTCCCGCACCGGTCTAGCATCAGGCTGTGCAAGATCAGGCAAGCGCCTATCAGCCATCCCCGGTTGTCGACCTCGATGTGCTTCGTGAGGTCGAAAAACGGGTGCTGTGGCTAGCAACTCGAATCATCGACGAGGCGAACCGTCGCGAGGGTGGCCAGATCAAGGTTGGTGGTCATCAGGCGTCGTGCGCCTCAATGGTCTCGATCATGACCGCCCTGTGGTTCGCCCACATCGGGGGCGAAGACAAAGTGTCGGTCAAGCCTCATGCCTCGCCGGTGTACCACGCCATCAAGTACCTGACCGGCGAACTCGACCGCTCGTACCTCACCACCCTTCGTCAGAAGGGAGGCCTCCAGGCCTACCCCTCGAGGACCAAAGACCCCGACGTCTCAGACTTCTCGACCGGGTCAGTCGGTCTCGGTGCTGTCGCCCCGCTTTTCTCGGCCCTCACTCGTCGGTATGGCGATGCCCATTTCGGCGATCGACCCCCTGCCCGGTTCATTGCCACTGTTGGCGATGCCGAACTGGACGAGGGGAATGTCTGGGAGGCCATCAGCGATCCCGCCACTGAAGGCCTGGCCAACTTCACCATGGTTGTCGACCTCAACCGCCAGAGCCTCGACCGGGTCATCCCCGACATCCACGCCACTCGCCTCATGCGGTTCTTCGCCGATGCCGGTTGGCACGTCGCCGAGGCCAAGTACGGCTCACTCCTCACCGCAGCTTTTGGACTGCCCGGCGGTGAGGCGTTGAAGCAACGCATCGACGAGATGTCGAACGAGGCCTACCAGTCGATGTTTGCCATGGACGGGCCCGACCTCCGAGCCAAGTTTCTCGACGGCGCCGACACATCGGTACGCCGCTTGGCCGACCAACTCGACGATGCCACCTTCAAATCGCTGGTGACAGATCTCGGTGGCCATGACCTCGGGCTGCTCATCGACACCTTCAAGTCGTGTGACCAAGCGGCCGACCGGCCCAGCGTTGTCTTTGCCTACACCATCAAAGGATGGGGGCTCCCCATCGCTGGCGACCCGATGAACCACGCCGCTCTTCTCACACCGGCGCAGCTCGAAGCTGTCCGAGAAGCCTTTGGTCTTACCGTTGGTACCGAGTGGGACCGCTTTGCTGAGGGCACGGCCGAGGACACGTTGTGTTCAGCAGTGGGAGGCGACATCAACAATCTTCCGCCGGCCGACCGGCCGACCTTGCCGGTGCCGGTGGCAGCAGCCGACCCCACGACAAGGGGCACCGTCTCCACCCAGGAGGCCTTCGGCCGTACGCTGACTCGGCTTGCCGACATCCCAGAAGTGGCCGAGCGAATGGTCACTACCTCCCCCGATGTCTCAATAAGCACGAATCTTGGCGGATGGATCAACAAGTTTGGCGTGTTCTCCCCCACCGAGCGCGACGACCATGGCGGCGGCGACCGACTGTTGAAGTGGGCGCCATCTCCGACCGGTCAACACATCGAGCTCGGCATCTCGGAGATGAACCTCTTCATGCTGCTCAGCCAGTTGGGGCTGAGTCACGAACATCACGCCCATCACCTTCTGCCCATCGGCACCGTCTACGACCCCTTCGTGCTGCGAGGCCTCGATGCCCTGGTCTACGCCCTCTACAACGGGGCTCGCTTTGTGCTGGTCGGTACGCCCTCCGGTGTCACGCTGGCCCCCGAGGGCGGGGCCCACCAGTCGACCATCACCCCGTCGGTCGGGGCCGAACTGCCGGGGCTCCACTATGCCGAACCGGCGTACGCCAGCGAGGTCGACTGGCTGCTCTGCGACGGGCTCGACCAGGTGAGTGCGCTGGATGGCGAGAGCACCTACCTCCGGCTTTCCACCAGACCAATCGATCAGGCACCCTTTGCTGCGGTCTTGGAGCGGCTGGGCGAAGATGAGCTACGGCGTCAGGTACTGGCCGGTGGCTTCCGGCTGGCTGAGTCGGGCGCCAGCGATGCCGAGGGCATCACCATCGTCACCACCGGAGCCATGGCACCCGAAGCCCTCGACGCTCATGGTGAGTTGGAGGCCGAAGGCGTTGCCAGCACAGTCGTCCACCTGAGTAGCCCCGACCGGGCCTTCCAAAGCTGGCAACGAGCCGATGCGTTCGCCACCGAGGCCGCCAACTCGACCAGAACGGCCAGCCACCTCGACCAGCTCATCCCCACCGCCGAACGCTCCCGTCCAGTGGTGAGTGTGCAGGACGGTGCGAGTCACTCGCTGGCTTGGGTCGGCTCGGCTCTGGGTGCCCGGCAGATCGCGCTGGGTGTCGACCGCTTCGGCGAGTCCGGCACCATCGCCGACCTTCACCACATCACCGGGATCTCAGCTGCCCATATCGTCAACGCCGCCCTAGTCGCGCTGTCTCGCTAGGGACTGCTGTCGCAGTCCGCCTTCGGCATCTGGCTCACGCCAATGCAGCAGCCTCCTCCGTCATTCCGTTTTGGCGGACCCGGCGACCGCTGTTTCCCCTTCGGCGGCTCCAGCGACCACACAAAGCCGCCTGAGCCGCCAAAACGTGAGTTGCGGTTGTTGGAGCCGCCAAAGTGGATTGAGCTTGGAAATGTGTCGAGCGCGGAGACAACCGCAGCGAGCCGTTCTACGGTCGTTGGCAGACGAGTTGGGGCGACAGCCACCAAGAGAGGAAACGCCAGTAGCTAGACCCGCAAGCAACGAAAGGCAGCACCATGACAACCACCACACTCACGCGACGCATCGACGCACCCCTCGATGAGGTCTTCGAAGCCGTCGCCGACCGAGCCACCTTCGGCGAAGTTGTCCCCGACATCGTCGATGTCGAATTCCTCACCGAGGATCATGCAGGGGTCGGCACCCGGATCCGGGAAACCAGGGTGAGCGGATCCAAGACAGAGACCACCGAGCTCGTGGTCACCGAGTACGAAGACAACGACCATGTACGGTTCATGGCCGACGACGGAGCCACCCGGTGGGACACCGTCATTCGAGTCGAGCCCAGAGTGCACGGCACCGAGCTAAGCATCACCCTCAACGGCAGGCCGCAGACCCTCAAGGCCAAGCTGATGACGCCCATTACCGGCTCCAACGCCAGTCGGGTCATCATGCGAGACCTCGAGGCCATCAAGCATTACTGCGAAGGCGGCTAGACACCCACCAGGGGTCGGACGAAGTCGGCGAGCTCCTTGATTGCTTCGTCGGCTTCCGGAACAAAGCCGGCGGCGGCGTGCCACACATGGACCATCTCGGGCCAGACCGCAAGGGTGGCGTCGCCGCCGGCCGCTTCGATCATCTCGGCCAGGCGGACAGAATCGTCCAGGAGAACTTCGGCATCTCCGACCTGGATGAGCATCGGTGGGAGGCCGCTCATGTCAGCGTGGATCGGCGACGCCAAAGGATCCTTGGCATCGCCATCACCCACATACATGCCGCCGATGATGCTCAACGAACCAGGGGTAACCATTGGGTCGGCCTCGGCCCGGGACTTCATCGACTCGCCAGTTCCGTCCAGGTCGATCCACGCCGAGATTGGAGCGGCCGCAGCCGGAAGCGTGTCTCCGCCGTCTCGTAGCGCCAACAACGTTGCCACGGTCAGACCACCTCCGGCGGAGTCACCGGAGACAGCGATACGGGCCGGATCGATGCCTTCATCGGCGACTAGGCCCCGGTACACGGCAACCGCGTCGTCGACTGCAGCCGGGAACGGATTCTCCGGAGCCAATCGGTAGTCTGCGGCAAAGACCCGGCAGCCAACAGCCTTGGCCAGATGGCCGGTGAGGTTCTTGTGTGATGCGATTGATCCGGCCACGTAGCCGCCACCGTGGAGGTACAGCACGACGGCGTCGGAATCGGCGCCATCAGCCCAGATCCACTCGCCCGGGACGCCGTTGATGGTGGCCGCCTCGCCAGTCACACCCTCGGGGTACTTGCCCCCCACCCGGTCCATGTTCTTGCGCATGGAGTCGATCTTCACAACGTCGCCGGGAGGCTTGTTGTCAAAGAGGAGCTTCAGGTATTTGTCGAAGTTGGTACTGGCCATGGTGTTTCCTCTCAGCCTTCAGGAAGTGGAACGAAGTTCTGGGTCGAGTAGCGGTCGATCGAGACCGGCTCGATGATGCCGCCTGCATCTTCCTCGATGTAGTCGATGAACGTCTGGGCATAGTCCAAGAAGGTGTCGACGAAGTCACCGGCGGCGAACTTGGCGCCCATGGTCTCATAGCCGTCGCCGCCCGATGCCATAAAGCTGTTGGTGACCACCACGTAGGTGGCACTCGGGTCGAGAGGTACCCACGTGTCGGTGCCCCGAGCGTTGTACTCGAGGTTGGAGAAGCGACTGCCGGTCGGCTGGCTCAGATCGACGTCGAACCGCAACCCGGAGGCGTACGGGTAGGCACCGGACGAGCCGTCGTTGTCGAGCCAGTTGCTGATGCCCTCCTCCAGGGTGGCCTGGATTTCGGCTCCGGTGAGATCCATCTCGACCATGGTGTTGGCGAACGGCAGCAGGGTATAGACATCGGCCACGGTGACCGGGCCGGCCGGGATGTCTACCCTCACACCGCCCGAGTTCTGAAGGGCGATGTCGGCCCGGAACGCCCTGGCCAGGAACGCCTCGGTGACCAACTGCTGAATGTCGCCACCGTTAGGGGTGTTACCGGCACAGGTGGGAATCGAGGTGCGGGTGTCGTTGGGGACACGGGCCAGGCAAAGATCGCTGGTGGCAGTCCCAACGACGGCCTGCTGTAGAACCTCGACCTCGGCGGCAAAGCCGTCGATGATGGCCTCGGTTGCCGGGTCGGGCGTAACGACGTTGAGCACCGGCGATGCCTCAACCTCGGCCAGCACCGCGGCCAGGTCATCACCCTCAAGCGCTACGTCGTCAACCGAGAAGTTGTCTCCGAGAAGCAGGTGGGGGGTGCCTTGGCATCCAACGACCGTGCCGTCCTCGTCAAACCCGACCATCAGCTCTCCTACGACGTTGGAGTACTGCCACGCGGTTGCGATACACACCGGATTCCCGGCGGGATCGGTGGTGCTGGTCGGGTAGGGACCATCGGGGGTAAAGCCGTATTGGGTGAACTCGTCACCGAGCAGGCTGTGAGAATCGCCGCCAATGATGACATCGACCCCTGTCACCTGCGATGCCAGAGCCAGATCGTTCTCGTACTGGTAGTGGGTGACAAGAACAATGTTGTCGATGCCCTCTGCCGTGAGCTGGTCGACGTACTTCTGTGCTGTTGTCACCTCATCGAGAAACTCGGTGGTCGGCAACGGGCTGCTGGACACCTGCGTTTTCTGGGCAATGACCAGGCCGACAAAGCCGACCTGAACTCCGTTGAACTCCTTGACGGTGAAGGGCTGGATGTAATCGGTGGTGGTTACCGGCGCCAACGGCGTTCCGATCGCCGGCACTACGTTTGCACCGAGAGTCACCGTTCCGCACGGGTCGTCGTTGAGATAGTCGAGGAAGTCATCGAGACCTTGATCACCCTCGTCAAATTCGTGGTTGCCCACGGCAAACACGTCGAAGCAGGTCTCGTTCATCACCGCCGCGTCGGCTTCGCCTTTGAAGAGGGAGAAGAACAACGTGCCGCTCATTGCGTCACCGGCGTGAATCTTGACCGTGTTGGGATGGTCACCCTCAAGGTCCTTGATGAGTCCGGCGACCCGGCCAAAACCGCCGAGGTCAACGTTGACTTCTTCGAAGCCTCCTAACGGAAGATCGATGTCGTCTGCCTGGAGGTGACTGTGATGATCATTGATGTGAAGAATGTTCAGCTCGAAGGCGGCATCGATGGGCTCGGGGACAGGCAAAGGGTCGGGGTCGCCATCGGCAGGAGGACTGACCGGTTCCATCAGCTCCCCAAACTCGTCCGACAGCGCCAGAGCAAGCACAACGGTCTCCCGGCTGAGATCGGAGGCGAGCCGGCCGAGCCAGTACTCGCGACCACCGGCATCGGCCTCCCGACCAAAAGCGTGGACGTAGAGGGCATCGATGAACTCGTCGTTGGTGGGTGCATCGAGAATCGCGTCGAAGTCGGTGAGGTTGGCCAGAATGCGGACCAGCTCCTCAAGGGCAGCTCCCTCTGAGGTCTGCCGCAGCCAATCGTTGCGCTCACCGTCAAGTGGCAGCCGCTCTGCCACCAGCAGGAAAACTAGGTCGATGTCTTCGCCTGTCACCTCGCTGCCCCGGGGCAGGTTGGCGGTTGGACTAGTGGCCGAGAGCGGCGGTGCGGCAAATACTAGAGACGCAAAAGTGATGGCAGCGAGAAATGCTGCAACGAACGTCCGCCGACGGGTATGTGCGGAACGCTGAGACGCGAGTCGCATGGAAACCTCCTGATTTCGTTCCTGCGTTTTCTAGCAGCGCAACGAGGTTCCCGCTTGGCCAACCGACAATGGCGGCAACCGACGGGAAACGACCCAACTGATGACCAGGAAGCCGGTGGCAAGCAGCAGGCTGACTTCCAGTCCGCCCACCAGGTACGTCACCCCTGACAACAGGGTGCCGAGCAGGCGACCAACGGCATTGGCGCTGTAGTAGAAGCCGACTTCGGAGGCAACGTCTTCGTCGGCATAGGCCAGAATCAAGAAGGAGTGCACGGCCGAAGCGACGGCAAAGGCCAGACCGAAAACCACGAGGCCACCGATGACCACAGGTGTAGCCGGCAAGCCAACTACCAGGGCAGCAGTCATAAGACCGGCCACCGAAGCCAGGACCGCCGACCACTGCGCAGCCAATGACGCCTCCCGACCTCGACCCCGGGCCAGAAGACGGGGAGCCAACGATTGCACCATCCCATAGCCAATCACCCAAGCGGCCAGAAAGCCGCCGGTTGCGCTGAACGACCAGCCCAACTCTTCGGTGAGGAACACCGGGAGCGCGACGACGAACCAGAGATCCCGAGCCGCGAAAAGAAAGACCCGAGCCCCGGCCAGTCGGTTTATTGCACCCGACGTCGACAGCAGCGAACCGAAGGGGGCCGGGGACTTGGACCGACCAATATCGACCCGGAGACTGACCGTCACCGCCAACAGGACGACCACCAGAACAACAGCCATAAGCCGGAGTCCATTGGCGAAGCCAACTGTCGACAGCAGGGCGCCCCCAACGAAGAAACCGACACCCTTCAGTGCGTTCTTCGAACCGGTGAGTATGGCGACCCATCGGAACAACGTCGAGCCCGCTTCGTCAGCTGGGGCCACCACTTTCACTGCACTCTTAGCGCTCAGTTTGGTCAGGTCCTTGGCCACGCCCGACAACGCCTGGGTACTCATCACGAAGACAACCGAGGCCGCCTCGGCCCAGTCGGGGTTCTGCAGCGAAAGCAAGAGGAGGGCCACTACCTGGATGCTGAGACCGGCATACAACGTCCGATTCAGACCGACCCGTGAGCCAAGGCGGCCGCCAACGAAGTTGGTGGCAACACCCAACACCTCGTAGAGGAGAAACAGGAAGGCCAGCGTGACCGGGCCGTAGCCAAGCTCATGAAAGTGCAGAAGCACCAGCATTCTGAGCGCGCCGTCGGTGACGGTGAAGGCCCAGTAGGCCCCGGTCACCGCAGCAAACGCTCTCACCGGCTTGCTGCGACCTTGGCGGCCAGCTCAGCCATTCGGTGCACGTAGCCGTATTCGTTGTCGTACCAGATCAGCACTTTGACCATTTGGCCATCGATAACCATGGTCGATGGGCCGTCGACGATGCCCGAACGGGTGTCGTTGACGAAGTCAGCCGAGACCAGGGGCCGAGTCTCGTAGCCCAGGATTCCGGTCAATGGACCATCGGCCGCAGCCTCGAAATAGCCGTTGATCTCGTCGGCCGTAACCGGGCGGCTGAGGTCGAACACACAGTCGGTGAGCGAGGCGTTGAGCAGCGGCACCCGAACGGCCAGGCCGTTCAACTTCCCTGCCAATTCGGGGTAGATCATGGTGATCGCCGTGGCCGACCCTGTCGAGGTTGGGATCAGCGAATTGAGAGCCGACCGGGCTCGCCGCAAATCACGGTGTGGAGCGTCGACCACCACTTGGGTATTGGTGACGTCGTGAATGGTGGTGATGACTCCTCGATCGATGCCAACCTGTTCGTGTAGCACCTTCACCACCGGCGCCAGGCAGTTGGTGGTACACGAGGCGGCGGTGACGATCCGGTGCGCCGCCGGGTCGTAGAGATCGTCGTTGCACCCCATCACCACGTTGAGAACTTCCTCGGCGTCGTCGGGCACGGTGGTAACCGGCGCCGCCACAACCACCGCCGACACGCCAGTGCCGAAGTAGGGCTGAAGCTGATCCACAGTGCGGAAGGCGCCCGTGCACTCCAAAACCAAGTCGACGCCAGCCTCATCCCATGGAACATCGCCGGGCTGATTGCGCTCAGAAAACGACACAGGACTGGTGTCGATCAGCAGCCCTCCCTCGCCCAACTCCACTTCGCCCTCGAATCGTCCGTGGACGGTGTCGAACTCCAGCAGATGGGCCGCGGTGGCCGCGCCCCCCACATGTTCGTTGATGTGGACAAGTTCCAACTCAGGATGATGTCGAAGCGCTCGAACGACGAGCCGACCCATCCGTCCAAAGCCATTGATCCCAACTCGCGTCATGGCCAGCCATCATGCCAAGCTGACACCGTGACGCGGACTGAACAACGGTTGAACATCGTGGAACATCCCGGCAATGGGCCTCACTGCCTACTGGTGCACGGTGCGCTCGGTACCCGCTCGTACTGGATGGAAAACGTGGAGGCTTTGGGCCAGGTTTGTCGACCGGTAGTGGCTGAGCTGTGGGGCCATGGCCAGTCACCGAGCCCCACCGAGGCTGCGGCGTACAGCATCGAGGGATACATCGAACAGTTCGAACTCATCCGTGACGAACTCGGCGTCGAGCGGTGGTTCACCATCGGACAATCGATGGGAGCCGCTCTCACCCTCAACTACGGACTGGTCCACCCCGAGCGGGTGATGGCTCAGGTCGTCACCAACTCATCATCGTCGTTCGCCGACCCCGAGGTTTGGGTTACCCGCAACACCGACATGGTCCAACCGATGGCAGCCAAGGTCAGGGAGGACGGTGTCGGCTCATTGCGGGACAGTTGGGTGAACCCTTCCAGGTCCCGCCGCATCCCCGACGCCACCCGTGACCTCATGGTTGCCGAGTTCGAAGAGCACCAGGCCGAAGGTGTTGCCAACTCTTTCGCCATCACCAATCGGTATCTGGCGCTAGGCGAAAAGGTGCTGGACATCTCAAGGCCCACCCTGCTGACCGTTGGGGTCGACGAGACCCGATTCCTGCCGATGCTCGACCAGGCTCGGCGTATTCCCGGCATCGAGCTGGTGGACATCGAAGCCAACCACGCAGTGAACGCCCAGAACGGTCCCCAGTGGAACGAGGCTGTTGTGGCCTTCCTTCGGAGGCACCTCGGCGCGTAGTGTGCGAGACGTGTCTGACTCCACTGAACCGGCCGCCCTCTACGAGAAG
>CALHBU010000273.1 GCA_937930655.1 uncultured Acidimicrobiales bacterium
CCGGCGTATCGCTCCTCGGCCAGACGGTCGAGGTCGATGGCGTGAGCCAGGGCTCGACGACAGCTCAGCTGGAGTAGCGGGCTGCTTGAGTTGAGATTGCCGGCATCCATGGCCAGGCTGTCTTCACCCCGGACGAAAGCCAGCGTTGGGTTCTCGCCGGCGCCGACGTTCAGAAGGATGTAATTGGTCTCGCCGAAGTCATTGGCCTGGAGGGTGACAAAGTCGCCGTCTCCCTCAAACTTGGCGATCTCGTCAGCGTTCGCAGTGTGGATGATGTCGAACTGGCCGGCCTGGAGACCATTGGAGCGACCCTGAATGTCGACGGCCACAACAAGCTCAACCTCGTCGAGATAGGGAAGACCCTCACCGGTGACCGAGCTGGGGCCATCGCCCCGCCAGTAGTCCTCGTTGCGCTCGGCGATGAAGCTGTTGCCGTTACCAGGGGTGTAGGAGACAAACTTGAAGGGACCGACACCAACCGGTGCGGCAGGGTCGCCCGAGAGGTCAAGCTCGGCCAGTTCTTCTTCGCTCATGCCGGCATAGAGAGGATTATTGGCCAGGGTGGCCATCCATGCTGGTGACAGCATCATGCCGCAGACCTCGGTCCGCAGAGATCGTGGACCCAGCGCCTCTGGGGCTCCGTAGGTCATGGTGACCGTCTGACCCTCGGAGGTGACGTCGTTCAATCCGATGAAGGACGGCCCGGTCAATGGACTGAAGCGGCACACATCGATGTTGTAGGCAACAGCGGCACCGTCAAGGGCCTCCCCATCGTGGAAGGTAATCCCGTCCCTGATGGTCAGAGTCCACTCAGTGAAGTCATCGTTGGGTTCGACCGTCTCGACCAGGTAGGGCTGGATCTCGCCGTTCTCGTCTGCGGCGAACAAGCCGTCGGTGATGGTCCGCAGGATCATGCGGCAGCTAATGGCGCATGATGTGGCGTAGTGAGTCCAGGGGTTGGCCGAGTCTGCCTCGATGCCATAGACCAAACGACCGCCGTAGACAGGGTCGCCATCTGCGGTGTCGCGGGTGTCGTCGCCTGTGGCGTCACCCTCAGCTCGATCCTCCTCGAGCTGTGCTTGTTCCTCATCGTCGATCTCAACGGTGACGTCGGACGAGTCGTCGTCGCCACTGCCACCGCACGCGGCGGCGATCATTGCGAATGCAAAGAGCATCGCTAGAAATTTGCTGAGCCTTGTCGTCATTCTCAGTCCCCTTGGGTCGGCGGGCCATCCGTGGAACGCTGTCGACGGTGGTTGGCGTAGTGTGACCGCTGTCACTTGGCTTCGCCAGCGCAACCGGACATTTCCCTGAATCGTCCCGAAATTTGATTACCGCGGCTTCGACTAGGTTCGTTCCATGACCCTGCAACTTGGTGCTCATGTCGGACAGCAGAATCTTGGGATGGACGAGATGCGGGCCCTGTGGCGAGACCTCGACCAAGCCGGTCTGGATTGGATTTCTGCCTGGGACCACCTCTACGAGGCTCCTCCAAAAGGCGGCACCATCGATCACTTCGAGGCAATCGCCACCCTGGCTGCGTTGGCGTGCGACACCACCAATGCCCGCCTTGGCTGCCTGGTTTTCTATGTTGGCTATCGGAACCCTGGCTTGCTCGCTCGAGCCGCGGTGACCATCGACCATCTTTCCGGCGGCCGTTTCGAGTTGGGTCTTGGCGGCGGTTGGCACGAGCCGGAGGCCGAAGCCTTTGGCTATGACTTCCCCGGCGTCGGGACCCGTCTCGACATGCTGGCCGAGGCCACCGACCTGATCACCTCACTCCTTACCCAGGAGCGCACCGATTTCTCCGGTGAGCACTATCGAGCGGTCAATGCCTCGTTGCTGCCCGGACCGGTGAATGGTTCGATGCCGATATGGATCGGAGGTCGAGGTGAGAAGCGAACACTTCGTTTGGCGGCCCAGAAGGCTGACGGTTGGAACGCGGCGTACGTCTCGGCCGAGGAGTTCGGGCGGCTCAATGGAGTCCTCGACGACTGGTGCGAGAAAGAGGGTCGTGACCCCGACAAGGTCGAGCGATCGGTGAATCTGGCCTTTGAGCTGGTGGCCGACAACGTTGATGTTCCAAAGGCCGAAGCGGCCTTCAATGCCGAGTGGGGTCCAATGGCCGACCGGGTGCGAGCAGGAGCCATGACGGGAACACCCGACCAGGCCGCCGAGCAGGTGATGGCGTATGCCGAAGCTGGGGCCGATCTGATCAACATCGCACTACGGGCGCCGGTTTCCGCCGATGTGCTCGACGCGTACCTGACCGAGGTCGTTCCCGAGGTCCGTCGGATGGCCGGCTGAGGGTCCGCCTACCGGCCGAGGGTGTCCCTCACATCGGTTGCCTTGGCCCGCTCAGCCATGGCTGCAGCGTCGCTGCGGGTGGCCTCCCCCGCCAGCTCGCCCTCCACCCGTTCCCGGTAGGCCGCCACCTCCAGCTCTCGACGGCGAGAATCCCAACCCAGCTCGTCACCCATAAGTTCGGCGACCCTGGAAGCCGCTGAGAGTCCCCGATCTCGGCTCTCGATGCTCAGACGCAGTCGACGAGCCATGACGTCGTCGAGATGTCTGGCTCCCTCGGCCCGAACGGCGAGCACAGCCTCGGCCTCGAGGTAGGGGCCGCCACCATCGAGCTCTCGAGACCACGCGGGCCTTTCGCTCACGAGCTCGGCAATTTCCGAAACAGCGGAGCCGTAGCGACTCAACAACCGTTCGACCTGCTGTTCGCTGATGCCCAAACGGATCGCCAGTTCGCTGGAGGCTGCGACGGTACGGGCGTAGTCCTTGGCCCCGTGGATCTTCAGGTCTTCGGTCGAGCTTGGAGGAACGGAGCTGGAGCGACCAGCGCCGGGACCAGCAGGGAGGTCGTTGATTGCGGCATCGACCGCGACGGCAGCCATGACTCGGTAGGTCGTGTACTTGCCGCCCGCGATCGAGACCAGCCCGGGGACCGGCTGAGCGATGGCATGTTCTCGGCTGAGATCGGAGGTGTCGGCCTGGCCGTCGGTCGACGCCGAGCCGGCAATCAGCGGGCGGAGGCCGCTGAACACACCAACGATGTCGCCCTTCGTCAGCGGTCGCTCCAGCACTGCGTTGGCCTGCTCGAGGACGTACTCGATGTCGGTGGCAGTGGCCACCGGTTCCGAAAGCGCCTCAGTCCAATCGGTGTCGGTAGTGCCCAACAGCCAGTGGTCGCCGGAGGGGATGATGAACAAGACGCTGGTGCGGGTTTTGGTGATGACACCACAGTCGCCATCGATTGCCTTCCGCGGCACCACAAGGTGGATGCCCTTGGAGGCTCTCACCCGAAGACCGGGATGCCCGCTGAGCTGTTCGGTCTTCTCTGTCCATACGCCAGTGGCATTGATGACGACTCCGGCGTTGACCGTGGCGGTCTGCCCGGTCTCGCGGTCGTTGACCACGACCCCGCACACCCGACCTTCGGTGGCACCGACAAAGCTCACCACCTCTGCGTTGGTAAGCAGTTCGGCTCCGTGCCCGGCGGCCGTTCGCATCACCATCATGGTGTGCCGAGCATCGTCGACCTGAGCGTCCCAGTACTGCACCGCCCCGACCATGGCGTCGGCCTTCAAGCCGGGAAAGCGTCGAGCGACGCCGTCCCGGGAGAAATGCCTCTGGCGAGGAAGCTTGTCCCCACCGAGCTTGGCCAGCCCGTCGTAGATGGCGATTCCGGCCGCGACATAGGGCCGTTCCCAGTAGCGATGGGTGAGCGGGTAAAGAAAGGCCAGCGGCTTGACCAGGTGAGGGCACAGCTCATCGGCGAGTCGTCCTCGCTCCTCCAGCGCTTCCCGAACCAAACCGAAGTCCAGCTGTTCGAGATAGCGAAGTCCGCCATGAATGAGCTTGCTCGACCGACTTGATGTGCCGGCAGCGAGGTCATGGGCTTCGAGAACGAGCACGCTGAGGCCCCGTGATGCGGCGTCGAGAGCCACCCCACTGCCGGTAACTCCGCCGCCGACCACGACGACGTCGTAGGAAGCACCGTCGAGTGATGCAGCGATGCGAGCCCGTCGATCGGGCGACAGGGCTGTCGGCGCGGGGTCCGTCGTGGGCACCGACACAGTGTAGGGAGCCCGGCAAAAAGAGTTGAGGGTGGCCTCCTGATGGAGACCACCCTCTGTTTCGAGAACAAGGACCCTTTACAACAGGACCTCCGCCCGCCAGAGGTGTTCCTGTCAGGTTCTGTTCCCGGTACCCGCACTCTTAGTGAACACCATGACCACCTAAAGTGACAATAGTTCGGGAGAATCAACTCAGAGACGGCGGAGCAATACCTCGGTGACCCGATGATCTGTGCCCTTGCTGAGGATGAGGTCGGCTCTCTGCCGCGTCGGCAGGATGTTCTCGACCAGATTGATCTCGTTGATGGTGGACCAGATCGAGGTAGCGGTGGCCTCGGCTTCGTCGTCGGTGAGCTGGGCGTAGCGGTGGAAGTACGAGTCCGGGTTGCGAAATGCCGTTTCCCGCAGCGTGAAGAATCGCTCGACGTACCAGGCACGGATGTCTTCGATGTCGGCATCAACGTAGATGGAGAAGTCGAAGAAATCGGAGAGGAAGAGCGGGTGATGCTCGTCGGTCGGTCCGGTCTGGAGAACGTTGAGCCCCTCCACGATGACGATGTCGGGGCTGCCGACGGTTTTTACCTCATCGGTGATGTCGTAGGTCAGGTGCGAATACACCGGCGCCTCGACCCTTGGGTTGCCTGATTTGATGGCGCTGATGAACTCCAGCAGGCGCTTGCGGTCGTAGCTTTCGGGAAAGCCCTTCCGCTGCATCAGGCCTCGTTCTTCGAGAACATCATTCGGATAGAGGAAGCCATCGGTGGTTATGAGATCGACCTCGGGATGGTTCGGCCAACGATCAAGGAGAGCCTGAAGAACCCGTGCTGTTGTCGACTTACCAACGGCAACCGAACCAGCGATCCCAATGACGTACGGCACCTTGGCCGGCAGTTGCCCCAGGAACGTGTCTGACGCCCGATACAGCTCCTGGGAAGCACCGACGTAGAGATTCAGCAGCCTGGACAGTGGCAGCAGAATCTCCGCCACCTCGTCAAGACTCAGTTCGACGTTGATTCCTCGAAGCCGATTGAGGTCGGCCTCGGTCAGGGTCAGTGGGGTTGCTGCCCTGAGTTCACCCCACTCCTCGGCACTGAAGGAAAGGTAGGGCGACGACTCGCTGTGTCGACTCACCCTCGGCATGGTGGCAGGTGGGGGCTAACCGAGCCAGTCGACGAGCAAGGGCTCTAGGGTTGGCCTATGTCGCGTAGGCAAGCTTCTCGTGTTGTTCTGTTCGGTCCCGAGGGACATGTGTTCCTGATCAAGGCGGCCGACCCCGCCGACCCGGGGTCTGCTGGCTGGTGGGAGATTCCTGGTGGGGGCATGGAGTTCGGTGAGTCGTCGGCTCATTGCGCGGCACGAGAGCTGTATGAAGAGGGCGGTTTTGCCCAGGTTGCCGTCGGGCCGGTGGTCGCCACCCAGCATGTGGAGTTCACGTTTGCTGGCCTGCACTTCGATCAGGACGAGTTCATCCACGTCGCCACCACCGATCAGGCCGAAATCAATCAGCCGCAGGGGCTCGAGTACCTCGAGGCCCTGGCCTTTCAAGGTTCCCGCTGGTGGACACCGCAGGAGATCCTGGCGTCGGACGAACGGTTTCTTCCTCCTCGGCTCCAGGAGTTGATGGCCGTGTTGGTCACAGGAGAGTTCCCCGATCCCCCGTTGGACATCTCTCCAGAGGGCTAACCGATTGCGGTGTCGGCACCGAGGATGACCACCAGCAACGCCTCACCCTGAGGTATCCCGGGGTCGGCCGGCATGGGCGCCACCTGGGTTTCGGCCACGTTCAGCAGTCGAGCCACCTGTAGTGCGTCGGCCACGTAACCCTCGACGTAGTAGATGATGCTGGCTTCGGTCGAGGGGGCGTTCTTGGGCGACAACGTCGGGTAGCCAGCTTGCTCGACGATGGACGTGCCAGCTCCAGCCACACCTCCTCGGCGGGCGCCGTTGCCTACTCGCACCAGTACCTCACTGGGCAGGTGCACCTCGGGCTCGGTGGTCGTGGTTTCTTCTTCGAGGGTTGTGGTCGACTCGTCCTCGATGGTGGTTACCGAACCGCCGGAGTCGCTGGTATCAGCGACCTCTTCGGTCTTCGACGTATCTACCAGTCCACCGTTGACGGTGCGGAAAAGGGCGCGAGCACCAAAGACCAAGCCCAGGGCCATGGCCAGAAGCACCACAGCCAGCCCCACGGCATTCAAAACGTCGTGTCGCTCGACTCTGTCCACAGCCACTCAGCTTCGCACGAGCCACGCCGAGGCGGGCGGATGGAACGATGGCGACGGGTATCGAGAGTGGCGGACAGGCACGGCACGCAAGACTAGGCCGTTCGTGACCGAGAATGGCGGCCGCCCCCGCACAAGGCGAGGACGGCCAACCAACTTCTACCCCACTCGGCCTTGAAGGCCGGTGCTGGGGAAGGTAGTCGTTGCCAGCACGCTCGAGGTAGGGCGAAGTTCCCGTCTCAATCGTCGGGTTCGCCCAGTCGGATCAGAGTGGTGCACAGGTCGTTGAGAGGCGTGGGCAGACCATGTCGTCGCCCGATGACGCCGATGTACTCGTTGCGCTCACGCCACTCGGTCGCATGGCCGTTAATGCGATCGACGACGATGGAAGACATGTGATTGCCGCCCCGCCTAGTCACCGCCTCCAACGTCGTGTGGGGAAAGTCGTCGTTGATCTGGGCTCCCTCGGCCTGGGCCACCGGGACAATCTCGGCCATGATCCGCTGCAACAGATCGTGACCGGCGGGGTCGGCAATGGTTGATGCGTTGTTCTTCCTGACCAGGACACCCACCGCTCCGAGGCCAGCGTTGATGATCAGCTTCTTCCATCCTTCGGTAAGCCAGTCGTCGGACGGCTGAACGGTCAGGAACGAGCCGTCGAACAGCTCTCGCAGGACATCGGCGGCCTCGCTGGCGGGAACAATGAGGCTCGACGCGCCGGTGATTTCGACCTGGCCGGGACCTGAACGGTGGGCTGGCAGGAAGACCACGGCAGGAACCACGGTGACAGTCGCCGAGAGAAAGGGCTTCACCCTCTCCTCGTGGTCGAGGCCGTTCTGAGCCACGACCACAATCGTGCCATCGCGGGTGGCGGCCGCCAGAGCCGGAGCCACCTCATGAATCTGGTTGGCCTTGGTAGCCAACACAACAACATCACTCGGTTGCAGGTCGGCAACGTCGGTCAGTACTTCGACATCGGCTTGCACCGAGCCGGTGGGATGGTCGACATCGATCCGGGAGAACGGGGTGCGACCGAGCAGCCTCGGTTGGGACCCGGTGTCCAAAAGAGCGGCAGCCACCGCACAGCCGATGGCGCCGGGGCCGATGATGGTCACCGATGGTGTGCTCATGGGCACATGATTTAGTGTCGGCCGATGGACTTCAACATTCCGGCCGATATTCAGGATCTGCTCGATCGCCTCGACCAGTTCAT
>CALHBU010000274.1 GCA_937930655.1 uncultured Acidimicrobiales bacterium
ATCGAGGGCTCGATGGGTGCCGGCAGTACTGAGGTTTCCCACCCTTGGAGAGAGTGCGACCCATGCAGGTCAGGCCGAAGAGAACCGCTTTGCACCACGGCGGCGTACAACGCACCCTTTGATCCGAAGTAATGGTGAATCTGCCCGTGGTTCACTCCCGCCGACTTGGCAATCGCCTTCGTCGTCAAAAGGTCGGGAGACTGTTCCTTCAACAGCGTTGAAGCAGCATCGATCAGCTTTGCTCGGACTGCCTCTCGAGCCCCTCCGGATTCGACCACGGGTGGAGCGTAACCCAGACCACCGGGGCACCCGCGACCCAGGAAATCAGGCGGTCAGAGGATTGTCGAAGCTGTCCATGAAAGCGATCTCTTCAACCGGGTGACGGGTCAGCTTGGTCGGGAACGGCTTTTCCGGATAGCCGGCGACGATGTGGGCTGCCGTTGCCAACTCGTCGGGGATACCAAGGAGCTCCTTCACCTGTGGCTCGAACAAGCACAGAAGGGTGGTGAGGGTGGTCGCAACGCCTTCATTTCGAAGTGCCAGGCAGAGATTCTGAACAACCGGGTAGACCGATGCTCCACCGACGATGCTCAGGCGGTCGAGGTCGGTATCGGTGGGATGGGTTTCGGCCAGGTCGGCGCACGCCACGATGATGGCCGGATGGTTGGCCAGATTCTCGGCGAAGGTGTTAGCCGCCACCACAGAGGACTTCGACATAACGGCCTTGGTAGCCTTCTCGTCGCCACTTTCGGCGGTCAGCGCTACCGCTTCTTCCGACGATGCCTGCTCGTAGTAGGCACTCCACGGGATCATGTACCACTCGGCAAGTTGGGCCTTCTTTGCCGGATCGGTCACGATCAGGAAACGAACGGGCTGACGGTTCCCGCCCTGAGGGCCAAATCGGGCGTTGTCGACGGCGCGATGAAACACCTCCGTCGGCACTGGATCAGGCTTGTAGAAGCGGTTGGCGGGCTGCGAACGCATTGCTTCGATGAGATCCATTGGTGGTCCTCCTGAGGTTGTGGCCAGTAGACGGCCCCGAGGCAACGCACCGTAATCGACCGACCCGCACCACTCAGAACCGAACTTCGTAGGGCCCCAGCCGAACCTCGTCCACCAGTTGGTCGTTAGGTCCGAGGTTCACCAACCAGTGGGCCCGCTGAGCCCCGTAGGTTCGCTCGATCGACACTGCAGTACCGATCGCCCGCACCCGGCACTGCGCTTCAGGGTGGAACGCGGGAGTGCGTCGCCGTTCGGTGATCAGTCGCTCGAGACCGGCCAGAACAATCGCCGGCCTCGATGTTGGATCGGCAAGCGACCGAGCCAGCGCACCGAGATCGGTGAACCGTCGACGGTTCAAGGACCTGTTTGTCTGAGTGACGGCAAAGCCCTCTAGATCAATGGACTCCCCGAACAGCGACTGGGCGTAGACGGCAGCGATACCGGGCAACGCCAGCAGCACAGCGTGGGTTGCCAGGTGCCGGGCCACCGCGATGGCCTCAGCATCCGTTTCGGGAACGCCGGACAGTCCGTCAGCAAGGAGATCGAACCAGGTGACATTTAGTTCGTAGGGCACGGTGGAACCGTCGGCCAGCATCCGCTCCGACACCTGCCCACCAACTCTCTCACAAGCGGCGACCAGCCCTCGTTGGCGGTCCTCGGGCAGGAGGGCTTCGACCGGCCGCATCCCAATCCCGTCATGACAGGCGACAAAATTCAGGAACGACCTGCCGGGTCCGACCAGAGCCCCAACATCGTTGGCCCACTCGACCAGGAAGGTTGGGTCGGCGTTGAGTACCGCATCAGCCAGCAAGGGCGGCAGTGCGAACTGGTAAACGGCATGGACCTCGCGCTCGTCAGCGCCGAGGTACGAGATGTTCTCGTCATGGGGGACATTGGTCTCGCTGATGAGGATGGTGCCGGGGGCAACCTGGTCGAGGCAGCTCCGAAACAGCCGGATGATGGCATGGGTCTCGGGAAGATGGATCGACGAACGGGCCGGGTCCTTCCAGAGAAAGCCGACGGCATCGAGCCGGATGGCAGAGATGCCACGGTCGACATAGTCCAACAGGAGATCAACCATCTCCAACAGAACAGCGGGATTCCGGTAGTTGAGATCGACCTGGTCGGCCGAGAACGTGCACCAGACAGAGGTCAGACCGGACGCGGTCTCGAACGTGGTGAGCACCGGGTGGGTTCGGGGCCGCACAACGGCCGACATATCGGCTGTCTGGTCCCCCACGACGAAATAGCCGTCATAGGGCTTGCGACCAGCAAGAAACTCGGTGAACCAGTGACTCGACGCCGACACATGATTGATGACGGCGTCGGCCATCAACCGCCGGGCCGAAGCCAGGCGTTCGATGTTCTCCCACGTTCCGGAGGCCGGGTCGACCAGCCGATAGTCGATGACCGAAAAGCCCTCATCCGAGCTCGATGGATAGAACGGCAGAACATGAACGCCGGAGAACAGATCGGGCAGAAGCTCATCGAGCACCTGGCTCAACGTGGCCAGCGGTGGCTCGCCGTCCCGCTGGAAATGATCGGGGTAAGCAATGAGCCAAACATCGTCGTGAGACCAGGCCGGCGCCGGGCGACGTCGCTCTCGACCTTCGAGCAACTGCTCGAGCTGTTCGGCGACATCGCTGGCGGCCGTTCCATAGAGCTGCTCCAGAAGTTCTCGACGCTCGCTCGCGGTGTTCTCGGTCCCTGACACTGCAGGCCAGGATGCCTTCTCCCAGCGCGAGTTTCTCCAGGCAGTAGTTTCTTCTGTGTGCCGATCACCCACATTTTTCACGTCAATGTGAACTGCTCGAACCTCGATGTCTCGAAGCCGTTCTACGAGAGCCTTGGTTTTCAAAGCGTGCTCGACCTACCGACCGGAGGCGATGCCAATCTCGCTCGTGGCCTCGACCTTCCGAACTGTGATGGTCGGGCCGCCATCATGATGTTGGACCCATCACAACCGAGACAGACCAGACTCGATCTTCTCGAATGGGTTGAACCTCGCGATCCTGCACCTCCCTACGAGCACCTTGGCCGGCTTGGCATCGCCCGAATCGCGCTGCGCTCCACCGACATTGCCGCCGACTACGAACGGCTCTCGGCAGCAGGGGTCAGCTTTCTGTCGCCTCCCCAGATGATGGGCTCCCATACCCGTTTCGTTTGCTTCCACGACCCCGACGGATCGATCATCGAGCTGATCGAGTTTGTGACCTCGCCCGAGTAACCCTCGACCAGGGCGCCCCCATTGGCCAACGAACCCACGGAAGAGCCCCCATGACCGGAATCAACGTCGACAGAACCGAACATGACAACGGCACCGTGGTCACGCTGACCATGGACGAAGGTGAGAATCGGTGGAATACAACGTTCACCCGAGCCTTCGATGCTGCACTCGACGAAGTCGAGGCCACCGAAGGACCAGCGGTTCTTCTGACCGTGTCGAGCAACGAGAAGTTCTTCTCCAACGGCTTGGACCTCGAGTGGGTAACCAGCCGGGGCGAGCATCCCGGCGGACCTCGCAAGGTCTTCAACGCCGAAGTCATGGCGCTCTTCGCTCGGCTCATAACCTTCCCGATCCCCACCGTCTGCTCAGTGAATGGCCATGGTTTCGGCGCCGGCTTCATGATCGCCCTCTGCCACGACGTTCGGCTGATGCGAGAGGACCGGGGGTTTCTGTGCGCTAACGAGCTCGAGCTTGGTTTCGCCATCCCAGAACCCGAGCTGGCATTGTTCCGCCACAAAATGTCACGGGATGCCTTTCACCAGACAGTGCTTCTAGCCAAACGCTGGAACGGGCCCGAGGCCCTGGCAGCCGGAGTCGTGCAGCAACTGGCACCAGGCGACGAGCTGGGCGAGGCGGCGGTCGTTGCCGCCAGTGAACTCCTTCGAGTGGCCAGAAACCGCGAGATCACAGGGTGGACGAAGGAACGTCTCTATGGCGAGGACGCCACCCTTAACGGCCCGCATGGGCCCGCTGACATGCTCCGCAATCAGGAGCGCTACGGCAGTGGGCCAGGAAGCATTCCGTCAAAACCCTGACCACACGCAGCATCACGACGATGAGTTGTGGTGCAACTAGATGGAGCGCGAAGCTCCTAGCTCTACGGCGTTTCTTCCCTCCCAACCCGTAGCCCATACCGATGCCTTTCCCTCCGCTTCGCCCAAGCATCCATCCTCGACCCCGTTGTGTGGTCCCTCCCCTTCAGGAGGTCCGAAAATGAACGCCCCATCGTCAATTCGTATTGGGGCAGCCGACCACGGCCACTATGTCCGTGCCTATGAGACCGTCAATCAGGCTGTGCCTCATAGACAGGGCCTCGACCCCGACGAATTCAAAGCTGCCCGTCTCGACCCACGCACCGTCAATGCCCCCCTGACAGGTGAACCGGACGTCCTCGTACCGGTTGTTGCGCCATTGAGCGTCTTCGACTGGATCAGCGCCGAGTTTTTCGCCACTGACTTTCCCGAGGTCAAACCGGCCAACCTTTTCCACTTTGCGTCAAACCCGGAGCTCCTGGCCAGCATCGACTCTGAGCCAGTAAGGGATTGGCTGCGCCAAACTGC
>CALHBU010000275.1 GCA_937930655.1 uncultured Acidimicrobiales bacterium
TGCAAGGGTGGGGGCATGAGCATCGAACGCATCGAATCTGGACCGATCATGAGCCAAGCCGTGGTCCACGGCGACGTCGTCTACCTCTCCGGACTGGTCGGCAGCGACCTCGACGCCGATGTGAAGGGTCAAACCGCACAGATTCTGGCTCGAATCGACGAGTTGCTGGCCGCCGCAGGATCCGACAAATCAAAGATGCTGAAGGCCAACATCTGGCTGAAAGACATCGGCACGTGGGCTGACATGAACGATGTGTGGACCGGCTGGGTGGTCGAGGGGTCGACGCCGGCCCGAGCAACGGTCGAGGCCTCTCTGGCCCATCCCAAGGTGCTGGTCGAAATCATGGTTGAAGCGGCCCGGTAACCACCCCAAAGACGCACATGACCACCGCCTCTACGTCGTCAGTCGATGCCCGGCTCGCCACCCTTTTGCTCAAGGACGAGCTCACCGAGCGACTGCATTTGGAGGCCGACCTGCTCGATGAGCAACGTTTCGATGAGTGGTTGGAGCTACTCGACGATGACGTGACGTACACCATGCCGTTGCGGCTCAACGTCCATCACTCCGATGCCGATCGGGCATCAACCAAAGAGGGCGACGTCAGCTGGTTCGAGGACGATCTGTCCACCCTCCGCATGCGGGTCGAGCAGTTGGCGACCGGCGAGCATTGGGCTGAGGAACCTCGGTCCCGAGTGAGTCATCTGGTATCGAACATTCGGCTGCTGTCAGTCGCCCCCAACCCGATGGCACCGGAAATGGTCGAGGTCGGCTGCCGGTTCCTGGTGTATCGCAATCGGGTAGCCGACGAGACCGACATCTGGGTCGGTCGCCGCACCGACACCTGGCGGGCTGACACCCAAGGCCATTGGCGGCTTCTGCGGCGCCATCTCCTGTTGGACCAGGGGGTCCTGATGGCTAAGAACCTGACGGTGCTGTTCTGATGACCGACTCCGTAGACCCGCTGATGGTCGACCCCGACAACGGCATCATCAGCCGTGAGATCTTCGTCAGCCAGGACGTCTTCGACACCGAACTGGAGCAGATCTTCGCCCGCGCCTGGCTGTTCATCGGTCACGAGAGCCAGATTCCCGAGCCGGGCGACTTTTTCAACTCCCGCATGGGTACCGAGTCGGTGTTGCTGACACGAGACTCCGAAGGAGAGATCCACGTCCTTCTCAACTCCTGCCGGCACCGCGGTATGAAGGTCTGCCGCTACGACGAGGGCAACACCCACGACTTCGTCTGCCCTTACCACGGGTGGAGTTATTCGACCGACGGCACGCTGGTATCGGTCGCCGGTGAACTGTTCGGGGTACCCCACTATCGGGCCGGCTACGACCGCAAACTCGACCGGTCACAGTGGGGACTCATTCCCACCGCTCAGATGGTGAACCATCACGGGCTCATCTTCGCCACCTGGGACCCTGACACTCCGTCCTTCGACGAGTACACCGGTGGCTTTCGCTTCTGGCTCGACAATCTGGCCGCCAATACTGCGGGCGAACGGGGCAGAGTAAAGGCGCTCCGCGGTGTCCAGAAGTGGCGAATCAAAGCCAACTGGAAGTTTGTCTCGGAGAACTTCCTCGGCGACAACTACCACGGCCCGACCTCGCACTCGTCGGTCGATGCCGTCGGCCTCGGCCCCGGTGGCAAAGAGGCGCCAACCCGGCACGGCGACAACAAGAAGCCACGAAGCATCGGCTCGACCAGTTTCTTCGATCTCGGACATGGCGGTGTGACCACTGCCGGGTACGCCTGGGGTTACCCGGAGTTCGAGGACGAGAACATGACGACCTACTTCCAGCAGCGTTGGCAGCAGCGAGAGCAACGTCTCGAGGCCGAGGATCGGCCTATCGGCGGTCTTGGGCCATCGACCATGTTTCCCTCCATGTCGCTCCATGCCGGGGCCTTTCCCCGGGCGCTGATCGTCGCCCACCCTGTCGGGCCGACCGAGACCGAAGTGTGGCGTTGGTTCCTGGTCGACGATGATCTGCCGGAAGACATCGAGTCATGGCTACGTCGGTGGTATCTCCGCTACTCCGGCCCGGCCGGGTTGGTGGAGCAGGACGACATGGAGAACTGGGACTACGCAACCGACGCCAGTACCGGAACCATCGCTCGCCGTTACCCCTACAACTACCAACTCGGTCTTGGCATGGCTTCTCCTAGCGAAGTGTTGGACGATGCGGTCGAGTCGAGCTATCTCATGACCGAGGAGAACGCTCGCAACTACTACCGCCGATGGGCGGCGTTGATGTCGGGCGCGTCATGGGCCGAGATCGACCAGGCTCGAGGTGGGAAATGACCGGGGTGCGGGTCGAGATTGTGAGGAGTGCGTGCGCTGGTTACGCCAACTGTCTCGACGTCGCCCCTGAGATCTTCGACCTCGACGAGCACGACGTGGCGGTGGTGTCAGCTGGTGAGTTTCCCGCTGAGCAACGGCAGCTCTTGGAGGACGCCGCTCACCGCTGCCCGGCTAAGGCCATCATCGTCACCGACGCCGATTAGCTGTCCTTCACGCCGACCAGCGGTGCGCCCCGTTCACGCCGTAGTGCTTCAACAAGAGAGCTCGGGTCGGAGTAACGGCGAGAAAGCCGGTACCCGGAGAATCGTCAGGGCCGCCTGGGGCGAAGTCGTTGAGGTCGTAGTCGAAAACTCCGGTCCACAATCGGCGTTTGGTTTCGGCATCGTCGAAGATCTGGCCGGTACCCCATAGCTCGACACCGTCACCGACTTCGGTTACCTGCCAGTGCAGTGCCACTTTGCTGTTATCAGCGATGTTGTTGGCCTTTACCGAGCCGGTTCCCGTCATGATCCAGCAGATGTCGCCTTCCCAGCACGGGTGCACCGGCACGACATCGGGCTCGTTGTCGGCGCCGACCGTTGCCAAGTGGGCCCACGGGCTCAGTCGAGAAGCGAACTCTCTAATCTCTGCCAGCGAGGTGGTTTCGGACATAGCGGAGACCGTAGGGGACCGAGGTCTGGGGTGCGTCGGAATATCCAGATGGAACCCTTAGGTGACCGGCCAGCTCGATGGGTGGGTGATGCCGGTGGCGGCCCGGATCCGCACGCCCGCTGCTTCCACCTGCTCGATGAGCCCCCAGAGATCATCGACGAAGGTAGCTCGACCATTCTCGACCACTACCTGTCCATCAACCAGCACGGTGTGGACGCTGTCGCCGGTTGCTGAATGCACCAGATTGCGGACCGGGTCGGTGAGACCTCGCCAATGTGGCCGGCAGGTGTCGAAAAGCACGATGTCGGCCCGCCGGCCGACTTCGATGGCGCCAAGATCAGGTCGGCCAACGGCCAGCGCCCCGGTGCGGGTTGCTAGCTCCACCGATGCCTCGGGTGAGACCAGCGAGGTGTCGGCCCGAGCGTCTTTGTAGACGGTTGATGCTAACTGCATGGACCGCACCAGATCGGTGAAGTTCGAACTGTTCACCGAGTCGGTGCCCAGGGCGACGGGGACATCGGCTGCCAGCAGCTCCGGTAGCCGGCCGTTGTCGGCGATACCTCCGGCGGACTTCACCACCGTGCTCGGGCACATGACCACCGTGGTGCCGGTGTCGGCGATGATGGCGACTTCCTCATCGGTCAGGCCCATGCAATGGGACAACATCACGTTGGGGCCGAGTACACCGAGGTCGGCCAGGATTCTGGTTGGGGCGGGGCCATCCTTACCCAAGCCGCCGCCATGATGGAGCGTCATCATGGTGCTGTTGTCGTCGGCGATGCGTTTGGC
>CALHBU010000276.1 GCA_937930655.1 uncultured Acidimicrobiales bacterium
TGACCGTGACCTTGATGTAGCGGGAGACGTCCCGCTGCACGAGGCGTACCCGCTCATCGGGGTCGTCGGCTCCGGTATCGGGACCGGCTTGCCGTGGGGCCTGGTCGGGCCCGAATCCAGGGGTCTGGTCAACCTCGGTTCCCGCATCGAAGAGGGCGAAGTTGTAGGTGATGTTGCCGCTCAACGGCCGTCCCCGACGGAACAGACTGAGGCCCCATTCGTTGGTTCCAAAGAACCAGTCATTGGATTGAACGAACATGGTGGCCACCGCCACCGTGTCACCCGGTCGGGAGGTCACCTCGAACTGATACGACTGGCCGGGGAAGAGAGGTGCCGGACCTTCGCCCCCAACGGGGGTGGTGAACGTACCGCTGTCGCCTCGGACTCGGCCCGACAACCACTCGGCGAGAACCGCCGGGTTGCCGTCTTCGGCCAACTCTTCGAGTCCGTTATTCCAGTCGGCCCGACCGAAGTGGTAGAACGGATTGCGATGGGCACCCCGGTTAGAGGCATAGACACCGGGAGCGAGCGGGGTGGCGATGCCGGTGCGGCTATCGAGCACATGAGCCAGATCGCCGGGACCGCCGTCTTCGGCAAGAGCCTCAAGACCCTCGCCTCGATCTGGGTGCCCGAGGGTGAAGAGAGGCCCAGCATCCTGATGAACTGCGAAGACGCCGGGGGCAAGAGGTCCTGGCAGCGTGCTGTCGCCTGAGACATTCTCGACCACAATCGTGAAGCGGCCGTTGTCACCGGGGTGAGCGGTGACGTTGATCAGGTCGGACACCGCAGGAGCCGAGGAAACGACCCGCACCGTGTTGTCAGGGTCAGCAGCACCGGTGTCGGGGCCGCTCTGTCGTGGAGCTTGATCGGCACCCTCGCCCGGAACCTGGTCGATCTCGGTACCGGCATCAATCACGTGGAAATAGTTGGTGATGTCGCCGCTGATCGGGCTGCCATCGTCGTCGTACAGGGCGATGCCGTGGTCGTCGGGAGAGAAGAACCAGTCGTTCGACTGCACCAGCATGGTGGCCAGACTGAGTCGGTCACCGGGGTTCCCGTACACGTCGAAGCTGTAGCTGCTCCCCGGGAAGGCAGGTCCTGCTTCGTCGCCGCCATCAGGATTGGTAAAGGGCCCGGAGCCGCTCAGCTCGAAACCATCAGAGATGTTCTGAATGGTGACGAGGAACGTTGTTTCCGGTGCCTGGGACTCATTCGGCATTGGTTTGCCGGCGGCACTTGCCGGGGTGGCAAAGGCCGTGCCTGCCAGGGCCGCCGCTAACGCTCCGGCTGCCAGTTTGTTTCTTCGCATCGCCTGAAACTCCCTCTGAGCGGCAGTGTGCCACTCGGTCCGAGGTGGCCGCGGGCTGCAGCCACACCGGTACCCAACCGGCAGGAGACGGCACGGAAGCACATACGGGCCGCGGCTTCAGTACTTGTTCATCACTGTGAACAGAAACGAACGAGTGCTACGGGCGTTCGGTTGTGCGGCGCTCAATGTCGAGCAGTGGCTCGAGGCCACAGAGTTCCACGAGTTCGCGGTGGAGACCCATACCGTCGATGTCGACCCCGGTCGAGCCTTCGGCCTGGAAACGGGCGTAGGCGGCTCGGGTGGTCGTGATGGCCAGGGCCTGAGCGGTGAAGGCATCAATGATGAGACTCCAACCGAGATCCTGCCACTGGGCCGGTGTGTGGTGGTCGAGTCCGGTGATGGTGCTCAGAGGCGTGTCGGGGAAAGCCTCGGCCACCGGGCCAAGCTCATGGTCACGGACGAAGGCCATGAGAATGTCGGCCCCGGCTTCCCGATAGGTCTGAAGTCGTTCGACTCCGGCCTCGAAACCTTCGTGGCGGAAGCCACCGGTTCTGGCGATGATCTGTAGGTCTGGGTCGGTTCTGGCCTCGACTGCAGCTGCGATCTTGGCCGCCATCTCTCCGGCCGGGACGAGGTGCTCGACGCCGATGTGGTGGTGCAGTCTCTTCGGAGCGACTTGGTCCTCGTACTCGATAGCCACCGCGCCAGCGGCCTCGAAGAGCATGGTTGCTCGGGCGGTGTGTACCGGGTCGCCGAAACCCACGCCCCCATCAACGATCAGTGGTAGGTCGGATCTGGCCGTGATGCGTCGGGCAACGTCGGCGATCTCGTTGTAGCTCAGCAGCGCCTCGCCGACGGCGTATTGAAATCCCAGCGCGCCTCCGCTGAGGTAGCCGGCGCCAAAGCCAGCTTCGCTGATGAGTCGGGCCGACAGGGGATCGAGGCACAGCGGAGCAAAGATCGGTTGGTCGTGGTGGATCGCTGATTTGAAACGAGATCTGGCCGAGGGATTCGTCGAGGACGTCAAAGCTGACACATCGGCGACGCTAGTGCGTCCGGCATCTAAGGATCAGCCGTCGTAGCCAATCCAGGCCCGTTGAGCGGCGTCGACGATGGTGGGCTCGAGGATGGTCGAAATCTCGACATCGAAACGGGACCGAGCAACGTCGGCCGGGAACACGGTGGCTGCGGCCAGCACCTGGTCGTCGATGAATCTCAACCCATCGATCGGTTCAAGACTGGGTCGAGGCGCGCCGTCTGGACTTGCGAGATGGAAGCCCCAGTCGCCGAACGACGGAACATCGACGTGGTAGGGGAGCAGGTGAAAGCCGGCGGCTTCCATGGTCTCGGCGCAGGTCCAGTAGGCCCGGGGGGCGAAGAAGGGCGAGCCACACTGGACAACAAGGAGGCCGTCAGGGGCGAGTATGTCGCGGAGCTGGCCGTACATCTCGGCCGAATACAGACGGCCCAGCGATGGTGTATCGGGGTCGGGGAAATCGACCACGATGGCGTCATAGCGGCCCGCCTCGGCCCGACCGGCCCAGGTGAAGGCATCGTCGTGGATGATCTCGAGTCGGTCATCGTCGCAGGCCCCGTCTTGAAGTTGTTGAAGCTCGGGCACGGTTCGCATCAGGTCGACAACGGCCGGATCGAGCTCGACAAGAGTGATGGTCGTGACCGAGCGGTGGCGCAGCGCCTCCCGGGCCGCCAGGCAGTCTCCTCCTCCCAGTATGAGAACGTCGGAGGCCCCGGAGACCGCGGGGTGGACGAGAGCTTCGTGGTAGCGGTGCTCGTCGATGCTCGAAAGCTGGAGGTCGTTGTCGAGGAACAAACGGGTGTCGACGACGCCTCCGGGATGTACCCGGGACGTGACCACCAGCTGCTGAACGCCGCTCTCCTGCTGGGCGATGATGGGGTCGCGGTAGAGCGCCTGCCGTCCGTCGCGGACAACGGGTGGTGCCAGAAGGGACAGAACCACCAGTGCCAGCGCCCCGGCTCCAACCCAGGCGGTGGCTTTGCGGGCCTCGGCTCCGGGCACGATGAACGCCACGGCGGCGGCCGCAGCCAGATTGATGACAGCTATCAGAATGGTGCCCTCGACGATGCCAAATACCGGACGCACAAGGAAGGCGAACCCCACCGCACCGACGAGGGCTCCGAAGTAATCGGCCGCGCTGTAGTTGGCCACCACGGTGGCGGCCTCCTGGCGGGACAATCGGTCGTTCAAGGCGGCCAGCAACGGCATCTCGGCGCCGATACAAGCACCGATCAACAGCGAGACGGCCAACAGCGGGCCCCAGAAGGCATCCATCCTGGCCCAGGTCCAGTAGAGAAATGGGGCAGCGCTGGCGCCCAAGACGGCCAGACCGGCTTCGACTTTGATGAACGCTGTGACCGGCTGATCCTTCCAGCGGCCACCGAAGGTGGCTCCCAGTCCCATACCGAGCATGGCGGTGCCGAGCACGATGGCGTTGGCCCGCTCGGTGCTCCCAATGGTGATAGTGCCGAGCAGCATGAGCGATAGCTCATAGGCCACGCCGGCCCCGGCGATGATGGCCGCGACGAAGAGGAGTAACTTGCGCCGACGCTCTATCTGGTGCGAGCCGGTGGAGTCAGGAGATGGCAGCGGCAATGACCAGAGCCAAGCCGATTTCGGTACCTACCGCAACGCATGTTGCGGGGTCGAACTCCGCTTCTTCGACCAATTGGCGAAGGCGAACGGGAAGAACCAGGTCGACGAAGAGAAACATCACAGCGGAGATGATGAGTCCGAGGACGCTGTAAAGGATGGCCTCGACGAGGCCATCGCTGAGACTGTCTGGCGCCGTCCAGATGGCGGAGAAGATGATGATGCCGACAGACACCATCTTTCCACCGACCAACAGCCCAGCATTTAGGTTCTCCGACACCTGGGCCCGAAGGTTTCCCGGCGTCAGCAAGTCGACCACTATGAATCCGGCAACCATCAAGGCGATGGCAGTGCCGAGCCAGGCGGCCGTGTTCCCAAGATCATCGATGAAAACACCCATGGCTCAGTTGGTCCTTTCGAAGCGTGACATGTCAGTTCTTCCCGTTTGAGCTGCCGCCGCCTCGGAAGCCGTTTCCTGC
>CALHBU010000277.1 GCA_937930655.1 uncultured Acidimicrobiales bacterium
CAGCGATCCCTCAAGGAACTGGCCGGGCTCTAGAAGTCCCGAAGCCTGTCGTGCAAAGTCTCGGTCTTGAGGCGACTGCTGACGCTCTGGAGCTTCCAGCCAGCAAAGGCGAGTGCTAAGGCCAGACTGACGAAGACCATGGCGTTACCGCCGGTCACCGGTAGCCGTGGCTTCACCGTCGCTTTGATTGTGGTGGTAGTCCCGGCGGCGGTCGTAGTAGTTGTACCGACGCAGGCGTCATTGAGCGTGGCGCTGTCGGAGTTGTTGGTGACATTGCTGTCGCCGGCGCTTGCCACGGTTGCGGTGTTGCTGACCACACAATCGGTTGCCGACTGCATACGGGTCACCACGGTGAGCACCGCACTCTCGCCGGCAGCAAGACCATTGGCAAAGCTGCAGCTGGCGGTTCGAGAATCCGTGTCGTAGGAGCATGCAAAGCCATCGCCAACCGCAGACTCGAAGACAACATCACTCGGGATGACGTCGCGAATCTGGATGTTGTCGGTCAAAGCGGCGCTGCCACGGTTGGTGATGGTGATGGTCCAGGTGACTCGACCCGAGGCGTAGGCACCGCTCTTATCGATGGTCAGGTCGCTCTGGCCACCGTCGTAGACGCCGAGGTCGATCGTCATGTTCTCTTCGCCGGCGGTGAGCGTGACCGTCTCGGTGCAGCCGTCGACCTTGGCGTCGGAGTCAGCTGCATCATCGTCGCCGGCGTTGGAACCGGTGGGGGTCAGACCAGCCGGTACCGTTCCGAGGTCGAAGCAGACGGTGTAGTCACCGGGGGGAAGGCCGTCGAAACGATAGTTCCCGTCCTCGTCGGTAAAGGTGGTGGAGACAGCATTGCCGTTGGCGTCACGGAGGGTGACAGAAACATTGGCCACACCCTTCTCGCCGGCGTCCTGAATGCCATCAGCATCGGCATCGATCCAGACCCGGTCACCAATCGCCGCAACCTCGGGGTTGAGGGTCTGGCTGTCAACGAAGCCGAAGTCCACGGTCACGTTGGCGTTGTCATCCGAGGGTGAGCTGTCCATCGCCGAGGCGACATCGGCCTCGCCGGTTGGCTCATCGCCAGCGCTGAGCGAGACAGGTCGGCTGTCGACTGGACCGGCAGCCGGTCCGTCTCCGTTGTCGTCACGGTCGGAAGCATCGTCGTCGGGATCAGGGGCGACGCCGTTGCCGGAGGTCGAGACATGGTTGGCCAGTGGGCCGGCCGTTGCGAAGTTGCTGGCCGGGATCCGGACGATGTAATCGCCGGCGTACAGACCCTTGAACAGGTAGTAGCCCTCGGCATCGGTGGTCGTGGTGGCAAGGGGGCTGTCGCCGACAGGGTCGGTGCCGTCCGATGCCCAGAGTTCGACGGTCACCCCGGCCACGCCGGGCTCGGTCGGGTTCTGAATGCCGTCAACGGTGACGGAGTCCAGGAACACCCGGTTCCCGATGGTGAGACCGGTGAAGCCAAAGTCAACCTCAGTGTTGACGTCGGCATCGCTTGGGTTATCGAAGTCGTTGTCGCCGGGAAGGGTTGGCTTGTCGGGCTCGTTGACGGGAGCGTTGGCCGGAGCGATCTGGACCGGAGCGCTGACCACATCACCGTTGGCGGTAGCTGCGCCATCATTGGCCTGGTCACCGGCCGGGCCAGTCACTGACGGGGCCAGACCGGCGAGGGCGCCGTCGTCGGCGAAGTTGGAAGCAGGAACGACGATCACGTAGGTACCGGCGTCAACACAGCCGAACAGGTAGTACCCGCCATTGGCGGTGGTTGCGGTCTGCAGCAAAGCACCGGTGGGGCCGCCGTCATCATTGGCCCGATAGAGCTCGACGGTTACGCCGTCGAGGCCCTCTTCGCCAGCTTCAGCGATACCGTCGTTGTCGAGATCAAGCCACACCCGGTTGCCGATCTTGAGGCAAGCCGGTGCGGTGGTTTGGGTCAGGCCGAAGTCGATGCTCAGGTTGGAGTCGGTGTCGTTGGTGACCTCGGTGGCCGCGTTGGCGGCAGATTCATCGCTGCCTGCCGGGTCGCCAGGGGCTGCCTCTCCTACAGGCTGATCGGTTGCAGTGTTGAGAGTGATCGCCGAGGTCACAGCCACGAAGCCGGCGGTGGGGGCGCCGTCATCGGTGTGATCAGTTGTCGTGCTGGTGGAGGCTCCGGTCGTGCTGACCATGCCGGTCGGTACACCGCCGCCGGGAAGAGCGACGAAGTAGATACCAGAGGCCACGTCATGGAACCAGTAGTGACCGCCATCGCTCGTGGTCGTTGTGCACTCTCGTCCTGTTGCATCGTCGCCGTTCGGCTCGAACACACCATCGAAGTCAACGTCGGACCACAGCTCGACGGTCACACCATCAAGGCCGCGCTCGCCGTCGTCCGGCTCGAAGAGCCCATCATCGTCGGGATCGGCGAACACCATGTTTCCGAGCCGATTGAAGTCGCCGCTGTAAATCGGCGTGCCGCACGGTCCTTCGGCGGAGGCGGGGCTCGCCACCAAGCCAACGGTGCTGAGGACCAGCAGTCCAGCGGCTAACTCTCGGACCCTTGATGAACGGCGTACTGCGTTTCGGATTCCCACAACCCCAAGCAGTACCGGTGACGAACCGATGGCCGAGAGAGAGGTTCTGCCCAAAGGGTGGGGGAACAAGCCAACATAAGGAAATGGGCCGTTCGACCCACCTCCTTTTCAGCGACGAGTTTGCTGTGGCCGGAAGGCCGCTTCTGCACTGGGAAGTGCATCGGGGGCGGCGAGTGCCGAAGTATCTCGTTTTGATGGGGGACCGAGGTGAAGCCCCTGACCCCAATCGACCCCCATAGAGGTGAGTTTCCGGGCCTGTTCTTCTGTTTCGATGTTCTCGGCCACAACCCAGGCGCCGGTGTCATGGGCCATGGTGACAATGGCGGCCACAACAGCCGTTGCCTCCGGCGTAGGCAATGCCGCCACCAGATGACCGGCAATTTTCACCACATCGGGCTTGAAAAGGCTGACGACCCGGAGACTAGAGAATCCGTCACCGACGTCGTCGACGGCGATACGAACGCCCCGCTCTCGCAGCTCGGCAATTTGGGCTGCGGCAGCATCGAGATCGAGGTAGCGGTTGCGTTCGACTGCCTCGAGGACCAGTTGGTCGGGATCGAGACCGTCCTCGATGGCCTGGTCGATCGAGCGGTTGATGGCCTCGATATCGAAAAGCCCACCGGGCGCCATCACGTTGAGGAAGAGCAGCCCTTCTCCGAGCCACGGGCCTACTCCCTGGAGTGCCAGGGTGCGTCCGAGATGATCAAGTTCGGCTGTCCAACCGCCACGGGTGGCTCGGGCGATGAGGCTCTCGGCATCGATGGGCTGGCCACCGGCCTCGGCTCTGATCAGGCTCTCAAAGCCGACCACTGACCTGTCGGCCAAAGAAAGCAGCGGTTGGTAACGAACGTGATACGTCGGTGGATTGAGGCTGAGCAGATGTCGTTCGAGGGCGTCGGCCAGAAGGTCGAGGTTGGCAGCCATAAGGGAGCTGCGAGCCAGTTCGTCGACGGTCGCGCCGGGTGCGGCGAAGGCCACCCGGACCAGATCTCGTCTCTCGGGCACCGTCTCGAGCAACTGCTTGACATAGGCGACGCCGTTCGGCACCTCGGTCCAGAGCACATCGGATCGGATGTCGAGCGAGCTTGCACACGCCAGGGTCATCTGATCGACCAGCTTGGCCAACGCCGGGTCGTCGGAACCAGCGAAAACCAGGACTGGATCGTTGGCGGGAATAGTTGGCAGAGAATCGCCGCTAGGACGATTGGGAGCTGTGTGGTCAAACAGGCCGTCATCGAACGAGGTATCGACGGTGCCCGGTTGTCCTCCCTCTGATGCTCCCACGATGGCGCACTCTACCGGGCTGAGATGGCGTGTCTAGCTGGATCGACAATTGCTGGTGGAGAACCCGCGGCCTGCGGTTTCGTCACCGCAGAACGTGAAAAAACGGCCAGTTTCAGGCGATCAACTCGGACGGCCGATCTGGTCTCGGCCTCGGTTGACAATGCCCATGCGACGTCGTTCGACCTCATCGGGGTCGAAGCCGGCTGTTCGTTGGAACTGGCGGTGGTTTCGGGCTTCGATAACCCATCCGTCGGCCACCGTCGTTTGCTCGACCTCGGCGTAGGTTGCGAGCATTTGCCGAACCCCAGCTTGGTCATTGCCGACAATGTCCTCGGCCAGGGACTGGGCGGTCGGCAGAAGCTCGTCGTGAGGCACGACCTTGTTGACTAGGCCGAAGTGAAGAGCCTCGTCGGCTGAAACGAAGTTGCCGGTGAGCGAGATCTCTCTGGCCTTCCGCACACCCACGATGTCGGCCAGCAGCACAGAAAGGCCCCAACCGGGCATCACGCCAACCCGGGCATGAGTATCGGCGAAGGCCGCTCGACCTGACGCAACGAGGAAGTCACAGTTGAGGGCCAATTCGAAACCGCCGGTGATGGCGACACCGTTGATCGCACCAATCAAAGGCTTGGACAACGCAGGCCAGGGTCGACGTGGCGTTGTCTCGGCGTCGTTGTCCGACGACTGGTCAATCCGATTTCCGCCCGCTCCCAACTCCTTGAGATCCAAGCCAGCGCAGAAAGCCGGGTCGGCACCGGTGAGGATGAGTACGTCGATGTCATCGTCGGCATCGGCGGCGACCAACGCGGCAGGCAGTGCTGCCCGCAGCTGGCTGTCGAGCGCGTTGCGACTTTCGGGGCGAGACATGGTGACGGTGGCCACTCGGTTGGTGACTGTTGTTTCTATGACGCTCACTGTTGCTCCTCGTCGACCGGTGGTAGGTAGTTCAGCGGGAGATCACCCAGGCGCACAAGCACGTTGGTGACCCAACCACCGATTGCACCGAAGTCTGCGTCGAGGGCCGAGCCGTCCTCCAGCGTCTTTTCGTCTAGCTCGTAGTCGCCATGGAAGCTGATCTCGACGGCGTGAGATGCCACCAAAAGATCATCGTCGTATGCCGTCTCGAGCGTGGGTCCCGCCGGTTCGAGCAGCGTGTCTCCAACTCGCGGTGACGCCGCAGGCAGAGCACCGACAACGGCAGCCGGGTCGGCGCCGCTGGCCAGACCTTGGACCCGGAAGACCACATCGAGGGCGATACGAGGCCCTTCGGTGAACTCTTCGTCGAGATACCAGGTGCGGTACGCCGTCTGAGCCCATGTCGGCCATTCCAAGGTGAGATCGACCTGTACCCGCGGTGGTGAGCCTTCGCCCGGGAGGCCGTAGCTGGTCTCCCAAGTGATGTCGCCGAGCAGGATGTCTGCGTGAAAGCGCTCCTCCAGTGCCTGCCGCTCGAGCCTCGCCGCCTCCAGGGTGTCTCGCAGAGCACCTATGGCATCGGTGAACACATGGTCGAGCACACTGTCAGTCTGCCAGGATGGCCGCCATGTACGACTTCGAGATGCTGACCGTGACCAACAACGACGGGGTGCTAGCGGCAGTCGTCGACAACCCGCCGATCAACCTCATCACACCGGCCCTGTTCAAAGAGCTGGCCACCTTCGCCGACCTGGCGGCGGCCGATGACGAGGCCCGGGTGGTACTACTGCGAAGCGCCAACCCCGACTTTTTCCTGGCCCATTTCGATGTGTCGGCGATCCTGCAGTTCCCGATCGATGGCGAGGCGACCAGGGACACCGAACTCAAGGCCTACCACCAGATGTGCGAGACCTTCCGCACTATGCCCAAACCGACGATCTGTGAAATCGCGGGTCGGGTGGGCGGCGGTGGAGGAGAGCTGTCGGCTTCCTGCGACATGCGGTTCGGAGCCATCGGCCGCACCATTCTCTGCCAGATGGAGGTGCCGCTGGGCATCCTCCCCGGAGGAACCGGAACCCAACGTCTACCGCAAATGCTCGGCCGAGGACCGGCGATGGAGATCGTGCTCGGGGGTGACGACGTCGATGCAGCCACGCTCGAGCGGTGGGGTTGGCTCAACCGGGCGCTGGCCCCCGAGGAGCTGTCTCCGTTCGTTGACCGTTTGGCCAAGCGGCTGGCTGCATTCTCGCCCGAAGCGGTGGCGTTGGCCAAGGCCTCGGTGCTGGCCGGCTGCCCCGACCCGGTGCCGGGCATGTTGGAAGAGGCCTACCTGTTCCAGAAGTCCCTTCGGATCCCCGACACCATGGGACGCATGCAGCGGTTCCTCGACATTGGCGGGCAAACGCCCGAAGGCGAAGGCCGAGTAGGCGCACTCGGAGGAGAGATTTAGCGGGCCAACCCGCTGGCCTATTCGCTCTCTTGGAGCGTTTCCTGGAGTACTTCGATGAACTGGCCGATTTCGTCGTCGGTCACGACCAGCGGCGGGCACCAGCAGATGCTGTCGCCAACGCCTCGAACGAACACACCCTTGGCCAGCATGTCGTTCTTGACATGGGCCGTGTCCCGTCCGATGTCGGCGCTCCAGATCCCGCCAACGCCCCGGTAGTCCTTGATGACACCGTCGGCCCTGAGCGCATCGAACCCTTCGACCGTCTTCTTGCCGATGTGGTTGGCCCGTTCGACCAGTCCGTCGGACTCAATCAGATTGATGTTGGCCACACCGGCGGCGCACGCGGCCGGATGACCGGAGTAGGTGTACCCGGTTCGAAGCAGAACGCCCGGTTCCGACAGCTCCTCGCCGAGCTCCTTGCTGATGATCACTCCGCTCAACGGCTGGTAGCCGGAGGTAACGCCCTTGGCGAAGGTCATGAGGTCGGGGGTGACACCGAAGGTTTGTGATGCGAACCAGGAGCCGGTCCGACCGAAGCCGCAGATGACCTCGTCGAAGATGAGCAATGCACCGTGCTGGTCGCAGAGCTTCCTGAGGCCCTGGAGGTAGCCGTCCTCGGGAGGGATGACGCCACCGGCGCCCTGGACCGGCTCGCTGATGACCGCCGCGATGTTCTCGCCGTGTTCGGCAAAGAGCTTGGCCGCTTCCTCGATGTTGTCGCTCGGGACCTCGAGCACGTTGGGGAGAAGATCGCCCCAGCCCTCGCGGTTGGGCGCGATGCCCTGTACCGAGGTTCCGCCAACGTTGGTGCCGTGATAGCCGAGAGTGCGGCGGACAATGATCTGCTTGCCGGCGTTGCCTCGTCGCTGCTGGATGGTGCGAGCCAGCTTGAGTGCGGTGTCGACCGCTTCGGAGCCCGAGCATCCGAGGAACACTCGGCCATTGGGGTGAGGCGACTTGGAGGCGATGAGCTCAGCGACATCCCGGGCCGGACCGTTCGTGAACGGATCGAAGATGTTGTAGACCTCGAGCTGGTTCAGCTGAGTAGTGATGGCATCGATGATTTCTCGACGACCATGGCCGACCTGGCAGTACCAGAGGCTGGCCATGCCATCGAGATAGCGCTTGCCAGTGTCGTCATACAGGGTCGAACCCTCAGCGCTGACGATATTGATGAAGTCCGATTCAGACTTGCCGGGCTCAGAGAATGGGTGCATCAACGCGGGAGCTGGATTGGTCATGGGATGAGTCTGACATCTCCGTACCCTTGAGGTCTATGGCCGGTCCGATTCAACTCTCGTTCGTCCAGTCGGCCCAAGACCATGCCCAACTGCCTGATTCGCCAGCTGAGATCACCTTTGTCGGCCGCTCCAACGTCGGAAAGTCGTCTCTGATCAACTCGTTGGCCAACCGCAAAAAGCTGGCTCATGTTTCGAATACGCCGGGCCGAACCCGGCTGTTGAACCTGTTTGAGGTCGACAATCCGAAGGCAAAACAGGGATCGGGTCAGCTCGGCCCCACCATGGTCGACCTTCCCGGTTATGGCTATGCGGCCGCGCCGGGGCAGATGCGAGCCGGTTGGCAGGAGATGATCGAGGGCTACCTGCTTGAGCGGGAATGCCTGGAGATGATCGTTGTGCTCGTCGACGGGGCCGTCGGGCCGACCAAACTCGATGTCCAGATGCTCGACTGGCTACGGGCCGGGGGCCTACCCCACACGGTGGTGGCCACCAAGCACGACAAAGTGAAATCGTCGAAGCGGGACAAACGAAAAAACGAGGTTGCCGAGGGCTGCGATCTCGAACCCAACGACATCGTGTGGGTGAGCGCGGTCAAAGGCACCGGCCTGGATCGGCTGAGGGGTCTGGTCCGTACCTGGCTTTTTTGATTGATTCGGCTGTCGCCTCATGGCTTCGCCATCTGGGTTTCGACTGTTGTGCTGTCTCCTCCGT
>CALHBU010000278.1 GCA_937930655.1 uncultured Acidimicrobiales bacterium
CCTTCGATGATGACGTTGTCGTCGGGTGACGAGGTGTAGTCGGGTCGGATGATCTCGACGAACTCGCGGCCTTCGGCGTCAAGCCCGGTCTTGCCCTTGGCTACTGCTTCAATCACGATCTCGCCAAAGCTGTCGAACGTGCCTGACTCTTCCCCCGGACCGAAGACATCGAGAGGGGCATCAGGAAGTTCCTCGGCGGTCGAACCGATGTCCGACAGCAGCCCATTGGCATCGGCCCAGTTGGAGAAACCGATCGACTCGTCGCTGAGAAGGGCGTAGAGCTGATTGAAGGACAGGCAGTCGATGGCGTCGTTCTCGGTGGAGGTGACCACGGTGATCCCGTCGATGCCACGACGGATCTCGATGAACTCGATACCGGCCTCTTCGCAGATGGCGATCTCTTCGTCCTTGAACGTCCGGGAGGCGTTGGCGATGGGAACCTCCCCGGCGCAGAACTTCTTGGCCCCGTCGCCCGAGCCCGGCCCTTCCACCGCGATGGCGACACCGGGAGCGATGCTGGCGAAGTCCTCGGCCTGGCGCTGCACAATGGGGAAGACGGTCGATGAGCCAGAGACGAGAAAGCTCCCCTCGAGTGTGCTCAGCTCACCGCTTGCAGCGGGTGCGGTGTCGTCGCCCTCCGTGCCTTGAGTGTCGGAGCCATCATTGCTGTCGCCGCAGGCGGCGATGAACAACAGGAGGGCAAACGACAGCGCCAACGGTGCTGGTTTCTTCGTTGCTGGTTGGATCATGACCTCACGGTAGGAAGGCCAGAAAACACTGAGAGGACGCGACGGTTTCGAAAGACCAACGGTTCGGTGAACTGCGGATGAATCGCCCGTCGTCGCCAGCGATGGAGGTTCAGTCGTCGGTGTCGGTGGCCCCGTCGTCCAGATAGTCGATCTGGGGGATCGGTTCAGACGCGGTGCGCACGATGCCGAGCAGGTTGGCCACAATCCGCTTGAGATAGCGGTAGTAGATGGCCAGCGGTACAACCTCGCGGCCGGGCCGATCGGAGGTCATGAAACCGGCGATCATCTCTTTGTGGGCATCGGTCAGGGCATTGGCCCTCTCGGCGAAGGCCGCGATGCCATCGTCATCACCGCTCGGATCGCCCAACAGCTCAGCGGCATCGGCGAACAACGTCGAGACCGCTTGGCGTTCGGCCATGAGTTCATCGACGTTGTCGTTCTCAGCCAGTGACACGCCGCTCTCGGCCAGATCGAGAATGTTCTTCGCCTGGTCGCCGATTCGTTCGATCTTCTTTAGCAACAACGTGAGACCAAGCACCGAGCCAATGTCGGCCGCACCCTGCACGCTTATGTGCACCACCAACTCCGAGCGCAGATCTTGCTCGGCCTGGTTGATCCGCTGGTCGGTTTCTCGGATGTCGTCGGCCACCGACTCGGGGTCGGTACCGGTCAGAAGGGCCAAGGTTGCAAGGTCGAACGAGTGCCTGGCATCGGCCAGCATTTGCACCGACTTGGTGACGACGTGGTCAAGCCCCAGCGTCGTTCCTCGTTTGAAAAATGAAAGCACCATGTGGTCCCTGTCTGATCGCGTCCGTCTGCTGAGAGTGACTCAGCGGAAGATGGCAACCCCTATGAGTGGTAGCACAACAAAGGCAAAGCCAACGTAGACAACGGCCATAGTGCGGCGCTCGACCGCCACTCTGGCCAGGGTTTCCGCACCTCTGATGGGGACGTCGCGGGCGAACGGCACGAGGTACACCACCGCAATCCCGAGGACATTGAAGGTGGTGTGGGCCAGGGCCACCGTGAGAGCTTCGGGGCTCGAGGCAGCCAGTGAAGCCAGTAGGGCTGTGATGGTGGTTCCCACGTTGGCGCCGAGCGTTACCGGGAAGGCGTTCTTCAGTGTCAGGACACCGGCGCCGGCCAGCGGGATGAGAATCGAAGTAGTGATGCTGGAGGACTGCACGGCGATGGTGATGACCAGCCCGAGCAGCATGGCTACCGCCCCTCCGCCTTTCCCCAGTATCGCGTTGACGGAACGTTCAACCCTGGCCGCCACCAGCTTCCTCATATTCTTGGTGATCAGGCTCAGGGCCAAAAGCACGATGAGCAGGCCGGTGATGACCATGAGGACACCTTTGACGTTGCCCTCGACTCCAACCGCGCCCCATAGGTCCTTTAGCCAGCTGACCGGTTCCTTCACCCAAGCCTTGATTGGGCTCTTCCATTCGGTCCCGGCCGAACCGACCAGCACCTCGCTGATCGATTCTGCAACCGAGGAGATCACGCCGGTGACCAGCTCGATCGGCAACAAGATGGCGACAGAAAGGACGTTGAAGAAGTCGTGAACGGTGGCGGCGGCGAACGCCCGCTGGAACTCGGCCGACTGTCTCATGTGGCCAAGCGAGACGAGGGTGTTCGTGACCGTCGTACCGATGTTGGCACCCATGATCATCGGGACTGCGTCGTCGACCCCCAGCGCTCCGGAAGCAACCAGTCCCACGATGACCGAGGTTGATGCCGACGACGACTGCACCAACACGGTGCCGAGGATGCCGATGCACAAGCCGGCGATGGGATTGGTGACCGCTGAGAATAGGCGTTCCTGGGTGTCCTCTCCCATGATCTTGATGCCCGCTTCGAGTGACGAAACACCCACAAGAAAGAGATAGATGAGACCGACGACGAGAACCGATCGGGCCGGAGCCGGCAGCGATCGCGATGATTCTGAGGAAGTCTCAGCGGCAGTCATGCGCCGAGGAATCTATCTGCCACTCGACGAGAGCGCCCGTCGAACGAGAGAGAGACGTCAGGGCATCATCTTGTAGCCAAGGCCCCTGATGGTGGTGATGAGCTTCGGGTCGCCAGGGTCGGTCTCGATTTTGGCTCGAAGCCTTTTCACATGGACGTCGAGAGTCTTGGTGTCGCCGATGTAGTCGTAACCCCAGACCCGGTTGATCAGGTCGTCTCTGGTGACCACGTACCCGGCGTGTTGCATGAGCTCTGCGAGGAGCTGGAACTCCTTGAGCGGGAGGTCGACGATGGTTTCGTTCAGTCTGACCTCGTGCCGTTCCCGGTCGAGACGGAGCGGCCCGACAAGGAGGTCGACGATCTGCTCGGCGCCGCTGTTGGCAGCCCCCGCCCGACGGAGAATGGTCCGGATTCGGGCAATGAGTTCTCTGAGCCGGTAGGGCTTGGTGATGTAGTCGTCGGCACCGACTTCGAGGGCCACTACGGCGTCAATCTCTTCGGACTTGGCCGACACCATGATCACCGGCGTGTCATCGATCGAACGAATGTGGCGGCACACATCGATGCCAGACATCCGAGGCAACATGACGTCGAGCAGCACGATGTCGGGATGGATCGTGTCAAAGGTCTCGACCGCATGCTCTCCGTCGTGGGCGGTGTGGACCAAAAAGCCCTCCTTCCTGAGGGCTAGTTCAAGCGCATCGCGAAAGGCCGGTTCGTCGTCGACGACCAGCACCGTGGTCGGCGTCATTGAGCGCCCGCCAGCATCTGCTCAGTCTTCGGAGGCGGTCGGCAACTGCATCGTGAAAGTCGTCCCATCGCCAGGCTTTGACTCGACCAGCACCTTGCCGTCGTGGTTCTCGGCAACATGGCGCACGATGGAGAGGCCGAGCCCAGTACCACCGGTCTCCCGGCTGCGGGCCGGGTCGACTCGGTAGAAACGTTCGAAGATCCGTTCCAACTCAGCCCGAGCAATGCCAACCCCGGTGTCGGACACTTTGACGTCCACCGCCCCCTGTATCGGGTCGACCTCGATGTTGACCGTGGTTTCTGGCTCGGAGTAGCGGATGGCGTTGTCGATGAGGTTGACCAGCGCCCGCACCAGTTGCTTCTGCTCACCCATGATCCCGATGCCACTGGGGACGCCCACGATGGCCAGGCTGATGCCGCGGGCATCGGCCAGACCCCGGGCCACATCGACAGCGGCGTGTACCAACTCGTCGATCTCGACCTGTTGCCGGTCGGGGTCGAACTCCTCGAGTCGGGTGAGTTCGAGAAGATCGTCGATGATGCTCTCGACCCGCTTGACCTCACGGTTGAGGTGGCGAGTGAGACGGTCACGGTCGTCGTCGGGTCCGGCGTCGGCCAGGGTTTCGGCCAACAGCGAGATGGCACCGATCGGCGTTTTGAGTTCGTGGCTCACGTTGGCGACGAAGTCACGACGAGTGGCGTCGATCCGCCGCCCCTCGGCCACCGAATCGATAACGGCCAAACCGCGGGCGGTGTTCATCGGCTCGTCTGGCAAATCGCCGGTCGCCCGTGCCCTCGCCCGCTCGGCTCCTGCTTTCTCCGGGGTCCAGCCGCTGACGATGTACCGAATTCGCTCGCCAACGTTCTCGGCGTGGTCTCCGATGCGTTCGTAGAAGCGGCCGATCATGGCCAGCTGGAGTGTTTCGTGGGCCTCGAGATCGCCGTGACGAGAACTGTGAATCACGGTTTGGATGAAAGTGCGGTGAAGGTCGTCGAGGACGTCGTCGAGCTCATCGATCGATGCCGCCAGCTCGGCATCGAGGTCGGAGTAGGCAATGCCAGCTTGATCGGTGAGCATCTTGGCTTGGTCAGCCATGCGCAGAATGAGATCGCGGATGCGATCATCGGGCTTCGAGCCCTGCAGACGACCAACCGCTTTGGCGATGTTGGTGGTGAGGTCGCCACTGCGTTCGATGTCGCTGTTCATATGGATGGCAGCGATGATGGCCCGCAAGTCGCTGGCCACCGGCTGCTCACGAATCAGGGTGTCGATGCAAAGATCCTCGACCTGGTGGCTCAGCAGATCGATCTCGTCATCACCAATAATCAAAGCGTCGGCGGCCACAACATCTCGTTCGAGCAGGGCTGCCGTGACCTGGTCGATTCGGAGGGAGACCATGTCGTTCATGGCCAGGAGACCTGCTCGTATCCGATCGAGTCGATCGTTGAGTTCGGTGCGGATGATGTTGGTGTTTGTTGGGTCGTCGCTCATGCGAACCTCTAACCGAACCGGCCGGTGATGTAGGCCTCGGTGCGGTCGTCGTTTGGATTGCTGAAGATCAGGCTTGTCTCGTCGTACTCGACGAGCTTGCCTCGTCGCTGGCCTGTTGCCTCATCGGCTTCGGCGGTGAAGAACGCCGTACGGTCGCTGACTCGGGCTGCCTGCTGCATGTTGTGGGTGACGATGACGATTGTGTACTCGTTCTTCATCTCCTTCATGAGCTCCTCGATGGTGCCGGTGGCGATGGGGTCGAGGGCGGAGCATGGCTCGTCCATGAGAAGGACGTCAGGGCTGACGGCGATGGCTCTGGCGATGCACAGCCGCTGCTGCTGGCCCCCCGATAGGCCAAGCGCCGAACTGCCGAGTCGGTCCTTGACCTCGGCCCACAGGCCAGCGCCGATCAGCGACTCTTCGACCAGGTCATCCATCGAACCCTTGACGCCAGCGATGCGAGGACCGTAGGCGACGTTGTCATAGATGGACTTGGGGAAGGGGTTCGGCTTCTGAAAGACCATGCCGATGCGACGTCGCACGGCTACCGGGTCGACCTCGGGGTCGTAGAGATCGATGTCGTGATAGAGGAGCGAGCCTTCGATTCGAGCGATGTCGATGAGGTCGTTCATCCGGTTGAAGCACCGAAGAATGGTCGACTTGCCGCAACCGGACGGGCCGATGAACGCGGTGATCTCTCGCTCACCGATGTCGAGGTTGACGTCGCCGACGGCGCGGAAGTCTCCGTAGTAGACGGTGAGATCGCGGGCGGTGAAGACCGGAGGAGAGGCCACGCCTTTGGACGGTAGCTCGTCGCTGGCGGCCGTTTGGCCGTCGGTCGGGATTTCGGTCTTGATGGTTGGTGCTTCGGTTTCGGTACTCATCGTCCAAGCTTCTTTGTGATCCGGGCTCGGGCAATGATCGCCACGAGGTTGATGAAGAACACCACGACCAGCACGACGACACTGGCCGCGGCGGCATGCCCTGCCCAGTTGTCGGCCGGCAACTTGGCGAAGTTGGCGACGTTCATTGGCAGTGCGGTGAAGGCACCTTGGAACTGGTCTAGGAAGCCTTGGAAACCGGTGGTGTAGAAGGCGGCTGCCCCAACGACGAGGAGCGGGGCCGCCTCACCAAGAGCTCTCGCAATGGAAAGGACGGCGCCGGTGAGGATGCCGGGGAGGGCGGCCGGGAGAATCTGAGTTCGGATGACTTCCCATTGGGTCGCGCCCAGCCCGTAGGCGCCGTCGCTGAGTGAAGAAGGCACGGCCCGGATGGCCTCACTGGCGGTGATGATGACAATGGGCAGTACGAGAAGAGACAGTGTGAGACCGCCGGAGATGACTGAACTGCCGCCGGTGATGCCTCGCAGCGACTGGACGAAGACCGCCAGGCCGAGCAACCCGTAGACGATCGATGGCACGCCGGCCAGGTTGCGAACCGCAACCTCGATGAGCCTGGTGAAGGTGTTGTCCTCGGCGTATTCCTCAAGGTAGATGGCTGCGCCTATGCCGATGGGGAAGGCAACCACACTCACGATGGCGGCAATCAGCAGGCTGCCCCGAATGCCCTGCACGACGCCTGCCTTCTCGGGGTCGCTCGACGAGGGGTTGGAAAGGAAGCTCCACAGGCGACTGCCGAGCACGTCGAGCCCGTCGACGATCACGCTGAACAACACGGCGAGCACCATGGCAACAGCGAGGCCCACGGCCAATAGCAACAGACCGAGGAAGACCTGTCCTTTCACATCGGCGGTGCGGCGCTTCTGGAGCGACCCGAGGCTGGGCCTCCCGGTTGCCGAGGTCTTGGCGGTGTTGGACATCAGTAGACCTGCCGGAATCGGCGGACGATGGCATCGCTGGCCACATTCAGGACCAGGGTGATGATGAACAGGAGTGCTCCCAGGAAGTAGAGGCTCTGGAAGGCGATACCGGAACCAGCGACGCTGTCGGTGCCGGCACCCAATGAGGCCATGGCCGCGGTGATGGTTTGCCCGGGCTTGGTGGGATCGGCCTCGAAGATTGCGCCGCCCGAACCGCCGGCTGCGATAAAGACGACCATGGTCTCGCCGATGGCCCGGGAGATTCCGACGATGAACGCAGCTGAGATGCCGGACAGGGCGGCGGGGAAGACGACCCGCAACGAGGTTGTGACCGGTCGAGCGCCGAGCCCGTAGCTGGCCTCCCGCAGCTCCTGGGGTACGGCCCGCATGGCGTCTTCGGAAATAGACGCCACGATCGGCACGGTGAGGATGCCTACGGCGATCCCTGCGCTCAGCAGGCTGAAGATGCCGAAGTCGATGCCGAATACCGAGCCGCCGGGCTTAAGGACAGAAGGTGAGATGAAGGAGATGGCGAAGAAGCCGAGGACCACCGATGGGATGCTGGCCAGGGTCTCGATGGCCGGCTTCACAATGCTTCGGACCTTGGGCTTGGCGTACTCCGAAAGGTAGATGGCAACGCCGAGACCAACCGGGCCGGCCACCAGCATGGCGATGCCGGTGATCCACAGCGTGCCAACGAAGAGGGTTGAGAGGTCGAACTTGTCCCGCCGTGGGAACCAGCCGATGTCACGCAGCAGCCCCCAGCTGAAATCGCTGGCCGCCACGAATTCCCATGCTTCGCTGAAAATGCTCCACACGATCAGGCCACTGACCACGATTGAGGAGACACCGGCGCTTTGCAGCACCCTTCGAGCCCGCTTGTTCTCCGCCACCCGCTGGTTGCTGAGTTGTAGGTCGCTCGGTTTGGTGAGAATCGGCAGTGTTCTGGTGGTCTCGCCGGCCAGAGACTGTGAGATGACCGTGCCCGCAATGAGGTCCCACGGGGCTCGACGGTCTGGAGTGAAGGCGATCATGGCGCCACTGACTACGGCTAGCGCCACGGCCAGAACAACGTTGGAGTCGAGAATGAGGAAGGGAAGACCGAACAAGACGCCGAAGCGGGTGAGCTGTCGGACGGCGATGCAGCTGAAGCAGGCCGGCATGCCGTCGAGGTCAGCGATGTAATGGTCGACGTAGGAACCGACGGGGCCCTGAGCACCGGCCCAATGCCAGCCGGTCCATGCCGCCATGATGACGAAGCCGATCCACCAGTTGGACGGACCGAAGTCGGTGAATGGTCCGGCCACGTAGTACTCGACAATGGCTACCCCGATGGTGAGGACCAGATACAAGAGAACCTCGACCAGGGCAGCTGCTCCCCGGGAGATCACCGTCGGTAGAACCGGTGTCCATGTGGCCGCACGGGCGGCCGCTGGGCGACTGCTGGTTGTGGCCGTCATTCGTACTGACGTCCGGTCAAACGGTCGGCCCAGATGGTCTGAACCTTTTCCTGGCCCTCGGCCGGGAGATCGATGTAGCCGACCCCGCCGACCGATTCGAGGCCAACGTCGCTGAGCATGTAGTCGACGAACTCGGCCACGCCGGGCTGGTTCTGAGCGGCGTCAGCGTTGATGTAGGTATAGAGGAAGCGGGCGATGGGGAAATCGGCCGAGGCAATGCTCTCGGCTGTCGGAGCGACGCATTCTCCGCCGTCCTCGACAGAGATCGGCACCAACTGGGCTCGGCCGGCTGCTGCTGCCTCCTGGGCATAGGCGAAGCCGACCCAACCGAGCGAGTACTGGCTGGCCTCGATGCCTTCCATGACGACGTTGTCGTCCGGTGAAGAGGTGTAGTCGGGCCGAATGTTCTCGGCGAACTCTCGGCTCTCGGTGTTGAGGCCGGTCTTGCCCTTGACCACTGACTCGATGACGATTTCTGCGAACGAGTCGAAGGTGCCTGACTCTTCGCCCGGACCAAAGATCGCAAGCGGAACATCGGGAAACTCTTGGCCGCCCCAGGTGGAGGTCAATGCGTTGGCATCGGCCCAGCTGGAGGTTTGGGTGGCTTCCTCGCTCACCAGAGCGTAAATGTCATTGAACGAGAGGCAGGTGACGACGTCATTCTCGGTCGAGGTGATCACGGTGATGCCATCGATACCTCGCCGGATCTCGATGAACTCGATGCCAGCCTCCTCACAGATGGCGATCTCTTCGTCCTTGAACTCTCGAGAAGCATTGGCGATGGGCACTTCCCCGGCGCAGAACTTCTTGGCCCCATCGCCCGAGCCCGGCCCTTCGACAGCGATGGCAACACCGGGAGCGAGAAGTTCGAACTGTTCGGCCTGACGCTGCACAATCGGGAAGACGGTGGAGGAGCCAGAAACCAAGAATTCTCCTTCGATGGCGTCGAGATTGGCATCGGTGGCTGATCCCCCGTTGTCGCCGTCAGTCTCGGTGCCGTTCGTTTCGGTCGGCGGCGGCGACGCGGTCACGTCGTCGTCGCCGATGAGATTCACCGCGGCCGAGATCAACGCGAAGGCAGCCAACAGGCCAAGAAGCTTGGCCACACAGGAAACGCGGTCCATCTTGGTCGGATCCACGCCGCCCGTCTCATCGCTTGCGGTTGCGCCG
>CALHBU010000279.1 GCA_937930655.1 uncultured Acidimicrobiales bacterium
CCGGCGGTGAGTGCTTTCCAGCCAGCGACAGCGGTCAACCGATCGATGCTGAATCCGCCGCCAACATGGTCGGTCTTCTTCGGATGGACGAATGCAATGGTCAAGACAAGCAGAAAGACGGTGAACACGGCCGACCCAAACCAGACCGGTCGCCACAGTCCGTCGTTGTCGCTGGCCGAGCGGATGGCATTGGTTCCCATGCCCACAGCGAAGGAACCGAGACCAATGGTGCCCGAGAGCATGCCGATGACAAACCCTCGCTTGTTGGGTGGCACACCGTCGGTCGACAACACTGGGGCGGTGATCCAGATGCCAGCGCCGGAGCCGGCTGCGAAGCCCAACCCGAGCATCGCCAGCTCGAAGCTGGGAGCGACGGTGAGGATGAAGAGACCAACGGCACCGATGGCTAAGCCGCTCCGCATGATGTTGATGGGCTCGACTCTGGGGGCCACGTTCGCCACCAGAATCAAGCCAAGTAAGTAGGCCACGAAGATGGTGGTGCTGCCGGCACCGGCCTGAGTGTTGGAGATGTCGAAGTCGGCCTTCATCGCCGGAAGGAGGACCCCGTAGGTACTGCGTCCGAAGGTGTGGGAGACGATGGTGGTGAAGACGATGACGCCGGACGCGGCAGGGATACCTTGCAACAGGCCGGTCTGACCGGCGGAGACTCGACTTCGCACTCGTCAGTAGGCGTACTGGTTGACTCTGCTTTGAGCCTGGGTGAGGCCCTTGCCTCGAACGATCGACGGGTCGAGCCAACGATCCAGCGCTTCGACCTCGTAGCCGAAGGCCAGATCTTCCTGCGACGAGACCAACTGATCCCGCGTGAGCCAGCGGGCCCCCTCGTAGGGGACGGGGAAACCGAAGCCGGGCAAGGTGTAGGCGTACACCCGACTCAGGACATCGCCTTCGTCGAAGTCGCCGATATAGGAGACCCACGGCGTTTCGATGCGCAGGGTTGTTCGAAGCGCCTCTTGGAGAGACGCGATGACGTTGCCCGTGTCCCAGTCGGGAATCGCTTGCTCAATGAAGGTCGATCCGCCCGGGAGCTGTAGCCGGCCGTTGTCGTCGGTGACCAGCAGGATTTCGACGTCGTCCCGCTCCCGCATGAGAACCAGCCTGGTGGTGGCTAAGGGCTTGTTGCTGTGAACGGCGAGAACAGACTGACCCTCCGGGCTGAGGGCGTTGTAGACATCATCGTCGTATAGGAAGTAGCCGGTGGCCGGTGGCGCATCGGCGGCTGCGTACTTGTTGAACGCTCCGACGCGGGAATGATCGGCGTTGTTCCCGGCTGCTCGATGCCAGGTGTGCATGTTCATAATGATGAGGTCGCCCCGCTTGGCCTCGGGGTCGATGTAGCTGTCCTCGGAGGGCTTGGCCGGTGGCGTCACCTCGAGTGGTCGTTCAGCACCTGGCGCCACCCGATCGAGTCGGTGAGATCCAGGTGAAATAAAGAGCTGGCCAGCCGTGCTGTCGAAATCGCAGAACGGCACGATGGTGAAGGCCCAATTCATACTGGAGCCGACCGGCCGCCACCGTTTGTAATCGTTGTGGGAGGGGATCCCGGGACCGCCCGGTGTGCGGTCGTAAATGACGTAGGCGGTCAGCTTGGGATCAGCACCGAGAACGTCGGCCGCGGCCGGGACGATGGCTGGGTGTTCGGCCAGGAAGGCTAGATCAGGGTCTTTCAGCTTGTTGTTGGCCAGCGTGTAACGGCCTGGTTCGGGGTAGTTGAGCCCAGCCACATCTTTCAGTGAGCCATCCAATGGCGGATTGCGGTCGAGTCCTCGTTCGAGGCGCTCGATATCGGCATCGGGAATCTGGCCCCGCAGCACGAGAAAGCCATCCCGTTCGTAGTCGGCCAGTTGTTCTGTGCTGAGCATGGCAGTTCCCCTGAGACAGCCGTCGTAGCCGTATGTTCCCACGGTCAGACGAAACCAACGAGCCAGAACAGAACAGAGCCCGGGACAATGTCCCGGGCCCTGCCTATTTTCGTCAGGCTGCGGAGCGGAGCGCAGCAGCTCGACTTGATGTAGTCGGATCGGTGAAGCCGGTGAGGCGACGCAGCAGCTCGACTTGTTGTAGTCGGATCGGCGAAGCCGGTGAGGCGACAGCCGAACAAAGTTAAGGCAGCAGAACCATGTCGATGATGTGGATGACGCCGTTGCTGGCCTTCACATCGGCAGTTGTCACCGTGGCGTCATTGATCTTGACGCCGTCGGTGAGGTCGACCGTGATTTCGGCGCCATTGACCGTTGCAGCGGTCATGCCGTCGGTGAGGTCGGTGCTGAGTACTTCACCTGAAACAACGTGGTAGGTGAGGATGGATGTGAGGGTTTCGGTGTCGGCCAGCAGTTCCTCGGCGGTAAGGCCCAAGGCCTCAAGTGCAGTGGCGAAGGCGTCGTCGGTGGGGGCGAACACAGTGAGTGGTCCCTCGCCGTTGAGCGTGTCGACGAGGCCAGCAGCTTCAGCAGCTGCGAGCAGGGTGGTGAAGCTTCCGGCCTCAGAAGCGACGTCGACGATGGTGCCGAGCTCGGCGTCTTCCATAGCGTCTTCGTCTTCCATGGCGTCTTCGTCTTCCATGGCGTCTTCGTCTTCCATGGCGTCTTCGTCTTCCATGGCGTCTTCATCTTCCATGGCTTCTTCGTCGGTCGCGGCCTCGGTGGTCGATGGTTCATCGACCTCAGTGCCTGCGCCGTCGTCGCTCGAACCGCACGCCGCCGCGATCATTGCGAATGCCATGAACAACGCGACCACGCCGGGTCGGAT
>CALHBU010000280.1 GCA_937930655.1 uncultured Acidimicrobiales bacterium
CACTGCGTTTTTCTTCGGTTCATCGCAGACTCGATCGTAACTGCCGGCCGACTTTTGGGACGAAACGAAGCCTCCTAACGCCCGGCGCGTCCCAGTCACCTCAGTCGGCGACTAGACTCGCACAGTCGGCCCCGGGAATCCCTCCTCCCGGGGTCGACTCGCGTCTAGCCGGCGGCTATCACCGGTCGGAGCGGGGAGCGCTCCCCCTTCATCCAACGACATGCTTTCCGTAGGTTCTGTCCCAGACGTTGAACCGCAACGTCACCGGAAAACCAACTACGGAGACAGCACAACATGAGTAGCGAAATTCTTCTGCGGGCCAGTGACGCACGCAGCGTTGCCACCGATGTCAGGTCGGCCGCCAGCGATACCACCGATTCCTTCGAGAGCCTGAGGGGCCGACTGGGCGATCTCGCCGACAGCTTTCGAGGGGACAGCGCTGCCGCGTTCGACGAGAAGTACCAGGAGTGGGCCGAGAGCGCCAGAGCGTTGATCGAAGCCCTCGACAACCTGGGCGGTTTTCTCGAGACAGCTGCCAACACCATTGAAGAAACTGACGCCCAGATCGCAGCCCAACTCCGAGGCTGACCACTCGCACGGCGCTTCATCGTGACGGTCTGGCGGCTGGAGGTCCGAGATACCTCTGGCAATCCCCATCAGGTCATCGTCGAAGGTGAGGAAAACTCGCTGATCGTCGACCTCAACGACCAACTACGGTCGTTGGGGCTTGATAACCGACCGGTTTGGACCACTGGCAGCACGGCGACGAGCGCCGCCACCGTCGGCTCTCTCGCCCTCAGCCACGGAGACATCCTGGAGTGCGGAGCCGAATCCGGTGAGTCGGGCTTCGGGTGCGATGCACCAGCAAGCGGTCGTTACCTGGTTGTCGTGGCTGGGCCGGACGCTGGCCGCTCCTTCCTACTTACCGGTGGGAGAACCGTGATTGGTCGATCGAACCAGGCTGACCACATCATCGCCGACCCGTTGCTTTCCGGCTGTCACGCCGCACTTCACATCGACCCCGATGGATCGGTCGTTCTCACTGATCTGCAGTCAACCAACGGCACCTTGGTCGAAGGCGAGCCTCTTGGTTCGGAGGAGATGCCCGTGGCACCAGGTACCTGCGCCATGCCGGGAACATTCATTCAGGTCGGCAGCTCGGTCATCACTATTCTCGACGTGACACCCGAAGAGCTGGCAGTGCTGGGTGAACACCGGGGTGCCGCCCGCTCGCTCCCAACCCGATTCCGCCAGGCCAACAATCCGTTGCCCACCAAACTCAAGCCGCCGAGCGAACCGCCGGCCACAGAATCGACGACCTCCCCCTGGTGGCGAACCCTCACACCAATAGTGACCGGTATCGGATTCGCAGTACTGACCGGGCGCTGGCAGTTCCTCCTGATCATCGCGCTTGCTCCCCTCATCTTCACTGTTGATCTACAACGCCAGAAGAAGCGTCGGCGACTGGCCAACGAAAAAGCAGCGGCGGCCCATCAAGCCAATGTTGAAGCGTTCGATTGCTTGGTGTCAGATGTCCGATCGGTAGAACGAGCCCGTCTTCGGTCGGCCGCCATCGGTGGAGGCATCGGAACGATTCTGGCTCTGGTACGTCACCAGCGTCTGTGGGAGCGATCGCCCGAAGACGCGGACTTTGGTTCGCTCGATCTTGGCTTGGCCTCGATTCGTTCGACTATCGACGCCGGCGACAACGATGCAGTGGCCAGGCGCCCGGCATTGTGGGGCAGTCCACTCACCACATCGTTACCTACCACCGGTTCGCTCAGCATCACCGGCCCTACCGCTCGTTGCCGTGGCGTTCTGAGAAGCCTTGTTGTTGGGTTGACCGCCGCCCATTCTCCCGCCGAGGTCAAGCTGTGGCTCTTCACCGACCACGATGCCGAGGATGACTGGGGCTTCGTTCGCTGGCTCCCGCACGGATTCAACGGCGAGCGAACATCGCTGGTTTCCAGCACACCGATCGACCGACTCGCTCTGCTCGCCCGGCTCCGCCAACTGATTGATACCAGAACTGATGAGCGGGCTGGCGTTGGCGACCCATCCCATTCCGGACCGCTGCATGTCGTCATAGTCGATGGCGTTCATCTCCTGCCCGACGCAGACCTAGCCGACCTCCTGGCCCGCGGCCCGGACGTGGGTATTTGCGGCATCGTGGCCGACCCTGTCTCGGCCCCAGAGGGAATCCGGGGGCAGCTTCGGCTCGGCACCGAAGCCGACGACGGGTCGTTCGAGTCTCGTCACACTCCGCTTGTTACCGGCGTGCGAACAGCCGAACTGAGCCCGCAGATCGCCGACCAGGCAGCGCGAAACCTGGCCGGATTGAGACCCACAACAGGATTGACCAAGGCTGAGGGTTCGACCCATCTGGTTGAGTTGCTCGGCATCCAGAGCATCGATGCCGCTGACCTTGTCGATCGGTGGGAGCAGCTCTCGCCCAGTACGGCGGCGGTGATTGGAGAGGCCGGCGACACCCCGCTGGTCATCGACATCGCCCGGCACGGCCCTCATGGCCTCGTAGGAGGAATGTCGGGCTCGGGGAAGACCGAGTTCCTCATGACGCTCCTGACATCGCTTTGTCTGAACAATCATCCCGACGATCTCAGTATCGCCATCGTCGACTTCAAGGGAGGCGTAGACCACGCCCTGACCTGCCGACTTCCTCATGTCATCGGGATGAGTACGAATCTTCATATTGATCAGTTCACCCGAACCATCCAGCTACTCGATGCCGAACAGCGACGACGTCAGGAGCTACTCGGCGGCATCGGATCTGATCTCGACGCCTACCGGGTTGCCCGTCAACGACGTCCCGAGCTTCCTCCCCTCCCCCGTCTGCTGGTCATTGTCGACGAATTCAGCGAACTGTTGGCCAACGACGAAGGCCGGGAGCGTCTCCAAGAACTGGTGCGGGTCACCCGAATCGGCCGTGCTCTCGGTGTGCATCTCTTGCTCGTAACCCAGAACTTCGAGGGTCAGCTTCCACCCCAAATAGAAGCCAACGCCGGCCTTCGTGTGTGTCTTCGAGTGATGAAACCAAGCCACAGCAAGGTCGTTCTCGACTCAGGCATCGCCGCTTCCATCACCGACAGCGATGTTGGTCGGGCCTACGCCCGCTTTCACGGCCAAGAACTCATCGAGTTCCAGACAGCCCGGGTTGCAGGTCGCCAGCGAGACCTGACTTCCGGCCCACCGCCCATCAGTGTCCATCGGGTGCCGTTTGGGCAGCTGAGTCATGAACCAGCAACCAAGGATCTCGCCCGCGCCAAGGCCACCAAAACGCTGGCCGAGGAGACCGATATGGCGGCGACGGTCGAACTTCTGTGGCAGGCCGCCGACAAGACCGGCTGGACCCACTCAGCCATACCGTGGCCTGGGGATTTACCGACCACGGTGCCCCTCCCCGAGCTCCTGGCCACTCACGAGCTCGACGACGGCAACTCGTTCCCAATCGGACTCGAGGACCGACCCGACGAACAGCGCAGGGTTCCACTCACCTTGTGCGACGACGACCAACAGGTGCTCTTCATCGGAGGGCCGACAGCGGGCGTGACCGACGTCATGACAACGGCCGCAACGTCAGCAGCCATCCTCCGGTCGCCCGACCGTCTCCAACTCCATGGGATCGATCTGGACGGGTCGGGGCTCGACGCACTTCGACACCTTCCCCACTGTGGCACCATCGCTACTCGGGACGAAGCACTCGCCCTTCGACTCCTTCGGCGGCTGAACATCATGGTGGCCGAGCGGCGGTCGGCGCTGGTGGCGGCTGGTGTCCAGACCATCTCCGAGCTGCCAGCACAAGACAGACCGGTCGACATGCTGGTCCTGGTTTCCGGCACCGACCGCCTGATCAGACGAGGCGACGACTCCCGCAGCCAGCTGGTTACACCTCTGATGTCGCTTCTCGCTGAAACGAACGGCACCGGAATCCGGCTACTGCTGGGCGGTTTGCCGACACTGGCCGACTCTCGGCTGGGGGTGAACATCGAAAGGAGGTTCGTGTTGTCGCTGCCGGGCGACCTCAGCCCAACGAGCTTCGGGGTTCCTCGCCAGTTGTCTAGAGATCTCGCTGTCCGGGGCCGAGCGGTCGACACCGCATCCAAAAAGCTCTGCCAATTTGCCAGCTTGGGCGACGAACCTCGGACGCCGACAGCCGTGGTCCGTTCGGTTGCTGACCGTCTACACAATCGCTATCCGACTGTTTCTCGCCAGCCGCTTCGGCTGGCCACCATGGGTTGGCCCATGCCGCTACCAAGCGACCTGACCGAGCCTCCCGGGCTCGGCCTGGCGCTTCCCATCGGGTTCGACCTGGAGAGCGGGGCCATGGCGTGGGTTGATGTCGAGGAGGATGGACCGCTCATTCCTGTTGCCGGGCCCAGCCGAAGTGGTCGAAGTACCACCTTGTGTTCTGTGGCCAAACTGGCAGCCCGCCTCGGCTGGAACATCGTGGGTGTAGCGGGCTCTCGGCGTTCACCTCTACGGGACGTAGACCACATTCACGTTCTCGAACCCGACCAGCTCGGTCAGAGCCACGACGTCGACGCGGCGTTGTCAGGGGTGATCAACGATCGACATGATGCGCCGTTGCTGCTGTTGCTCGACGACGGGCCGCGACTGGACCCCGAGGCGTTCGATGGTTCCCGTCTCGTCGCTCGAGCCAAGGCCATCCTGGTGAGCGGACCGGTCGAGTTCATGGGTGGACGAGGCGGGCTTTGGCAGCGACTTCCGACCCCGCGTGCCGGGCTTTTGTTGTCGCCAACCTCGGCGTTGGACGGAAGCGCGGTAGGACTGAACGGGCGGCTGCCGGACGAGGTACGGGCCGATCCCCGACCTGGTCGAGGGCTGTTGGCCATCGCCGGCGAGTATCGGCAGATACAGGTACCGACCAACCCTCAACCCTGCTAGGCAGCAGCAGCATCGCCCGGCCGTAGAGCCACGACGGAAACCGGCCGGACCGGGGTTGATGCTTCGGCCAGATGATCAGGGAAGAGGAGCTCCTGGGCGACGCCCCACAGAAGGTCCCGCTGATGTCCGGCAGCCACTCGTTCCAACCGGTTGGCAGCCAGAATCCCGTCGATCATGTCGTTGGCGACAGCGACTGATGGCCGATGCTTGAGACGAACTGACACCGTTGTTGTGCCATCGGCACTACGGCGGAGGGCCCGGTCGACCCCCGGTGACCGAGGAGGGCTGCGGAACAGCGGCGCTTCGAACCCCTCGTGGCGGGCGGCCGACGACAAGCGCCGAGCAAGCTCAGCGAACTCGAGCGATGTCATGATTGGCACTCCTGCCCCAACTGCATGATCCCAGTATGACCAGGGGGTGTGACAGTGGACGATCAACGGGATACTCAGGGGGTGCCGCCCACCCGCCCTCTCATTGCCATCACCCCGTGGCGACGGACTCTCCCAACCTTCGTCCACCCGCAAACCGACCTCTACACCCTCGCCCCGTACTACCCCGACGGAGTGGCCAAGGCCGGAGGTCAGTCGGCCGTCGTACCGGCGGTGGCGACCGGGCTCGAGGCAGCCGACCTGATGGCCCGTTTCGACGGTTTGATCCTCAGCGGAGGGGACGATCTCGACCCGTCGTTGTATGAACAGGACAACACTGCGTCCCACCAACCGGACAAAGAGGCAGACGAAAGCGACATTCGTCTGTTGCACGCGGCCATAGCGCAGGACAAACCGATTCTCGCCATCTGCCGAGGGGCTCAAGTAGCGAACGTCGCATTAGGGGGGTCCCTCCATCAGGACATCTGGGGAACATCGGTTAGCCACCCGGCCCGCCACAGCAGCGACGACCCGGTCGCCGACGCCGATCAGTTCCTGGCCAACCGCCATACCGTCACCATCGAGCCCGGATCGATCCTGGCCACCATTCTTGGCTCGACCACCACCGAGACCAACTCGCTCCACCACCAATCAGTCGACCGGGCGGCCGATGGCCTTCGGGTGGTTGGCACCGCCGACGACGGCATCGTCGAAGCTCTGGAGCACGAGTCGCATCCCCTGCTTGCCGTGCAATGGCACCCCGAGCGCCTTTCTCATCATCAGCCTCTCTTCGACTGGCTGGTCGAACAAGCCATCGGAGATACACGCTGATGGCCTCCAAACCAGCCGACATACCAAGTGTCAATGAGGCTCGACGTCTGAACCCAGCCCAGCAACAAGTACTCGACGAGCTCGGCAGCACCGAGCGACCGACCTTTCGCGACGATCTGCGTGATCATCTGCGGCACGAGCTGGAAACGTCACTTGGCGAGTTCGTCGACGGCATCGACGAACCCCCGTTGTTTGTGTCGAAGCGGAAGTTGAGTCTGGTCCACGGATGCGAAACCAAGTTCCTGGCCGACGAAGCCTCAGACTTCGAATGGAACATCCCGGCCGCTAGAGGAACGGTCGCTCACAAAGCAATCGAACTTCTCATAGGCCGACGGGGCAATCCGACTCCCTTGGAGCTGGTCGATGATGCTCTCGCCAGGCTGGAGGCCGATGGCCGCAGTATCGGCGAGTTCATCGGCAAGCTCACCGAGGGCGAACGAGCCGAGCTGACCACGATGGTGAACGACTTCGTCGCCACGTTCATCGACTCCTTCCCACCCATCGAACGCAAATGGGTGCCGGTCTCGGAGTCACGCTCGAGGGCGGACCTCTGCGACGACCAGATTGTGCTCTCCGGCACCATCGATCTCAGTCTCGGCCGGGCCAGGGGAAACGAGGCCGGCAAGGTCATCATCGATCTCAAGACCGGCCGGCCCCACATGTCCCATATCGACGATCTTCGGTTCTACGCACTGCTCGAGACCCTCAAGATCGGGATCCCGCCCCGGTTGATCGTCAACTACTACCTTGACGCCGGACAGCCCCGCAGCGAGGCGGTTACCGAGGAACTGTTGTGGTCAACAGCGATGCGGGTCATCGACGCGGTCGAGAAAATGGTGCAGCTCTCGTCGGGGAGCCGCGACCCGGGCACCTCGCCGGGGCACGGCTGCCGTTGGTGTCCAGCCTTGGTCAACTGCGATGCCGGTAAGACATTCCTGGCCGACCTGGAAGACACCGACAATCTCCCTCTCGACTAGCGCTGGTCAGGCCAGGGCGGGCCGGAAACGCCATCGGTAGGCCACCCAGGCAGGCACGGCCATGAGAAGCGGAAAGAGCAGTGACACCACTCGGTAGGCCAGGATGGCCAGGCTGGCATTCTGCGCACTGATGCCGGAAAGTACCAGCAGTGCCAGCAGGGTGGCCTCGACGAATCCGAGACCGCCAGGGGTGATCGGAATCATCGACATCACCACCGCTCCCGCATAGGCCAGGAGCACGAGACTGAGACGAGGATCGGCACCAACCCCATAGAGAGCGGCGACCAATGCCAGGTAGTCGAACGCCCAGTTGAGGGCAGCCGCCCCAATGGCTTGTCGCCACTTCCCACCAAGGACCTCAACCAACCGGTCCCGTTCTTGGATGAGCCGACCGGAAGGCACCCCGAAATCCTTCTTGCACAACCGACCAACCATCGTGAAGACACGGTTCAGGATCACTTCAAGCCGTTTGAGCGGCTGGTCGAACAGCACCCCAACCGCTCCGAGGGACAGCAACACGAGGAACATCACACCGCCGGCGGCAGCCACCGGTTCGAGACTCTCGGGAATGGGGGCCCCGAGCAGCGCCATCAGCAGGGCGGTCGCCGGAATGGCGAAGAGAGCTGCGGTCGAAAGGATCGAGGTAGCAGCCAGCGCACCGCCGGCCTCGACCGGTCCGACTCCGCTTACGGAGAGCATCCGGTACAACGTTGCTCCGCCTACCGCAGCCCCACCGGGCACGACCCGACTGACTGCGTTCGAAACCAACTGGGAGGTGGCGGCCACGAACCAGGAAAGCCGGGGAAGAGCGATCCGCATCAGCCACCACACACAGGCAAAACTGATGGCCTCCAGCACAACCATCACCACGAACCACCCGGGCCGAATGGTTCGCAGTCGCGGCGCTGACGACAGGACATCGAGCAGCTGTGGCCAGAAGAGATACAGGGCAAGTGCTCCGAGGGCCAGGAACACCCCCTGACGGAGCCAGGCCGCAATCTGAACCGCACCGGCCGGCGATGTCCGGATGGTCTCAAGCAGCCCCTCCCGGCCGGATGCGGTGGTCTCCTCGCTCGTCTCGGTACCACCCGGCCCGACCATCAGTCGTTAGCCCAGGTTCGAAGGGGGCGGCCGAAACCGTCGAGAAGACGATCGAGAGCTGTGAGGGGCAGACCAACCACGTTGTGATAGTCGCCGCTTATGGCATCAACGAGCAAGCTTCCCGAACCCTGAATGGCGTAGGCCCCAGCCTTGCCCACCCATTCCCCCAGCTCCAGATACCAGTTGATGGTGGCACCATCGAGTTGCCGAAACCGGACAAAGGTCTCGGTCACCGAGGACCGAGAGCGTCCGTTGCACACCACGGCCACCCCGGTCAGAACCCGGTGTTCACCGTCGTTGAGCTGACGGAGCATCCGTTCTGCATCAGGCCGATCTGCGGGTTTTCCCATGACTTCATCGCCATCGACAATGACGGTGTCGGCCCCGACAACCAGGTCTTTTCCCGAAGCCACCGCCGAGGCCTTCTCGATGGCCAAGCGTTCCACCAACGATGTTTCGCTCTCGTCAGACTTCGGGGTTTCGTCCAGGTCGGCCGGAGTGACAACCGGTGTGATGCCGACCTGCTCTAGGAGTCGACGTCGGTTTGGGGATGCCGAGGCCAGAACGAGTTGGGGACGGGCAATAACGCCGGTCTCGGGCATACCGGCATGGTAGACGCTCGGCCCGGCTGGCAGACTCTGCCCATGAGCCTCGTCAACATCGACATCACCGATTCAGTCGCCACCGTCACTCTGAACGACCCCGACCGCAGGAACGCCGTGACCCTCGCCATGTGCGACGAGGTGCATGCCGGCATGGACGAGATTGAAGCCAACGAGAACGTCAAGGCAATTGTCGTTACCGGCGCCGCCCCTGCGTTCTGTGCCGGAGCCGATCTCACCCACCTCGGCGGCTCCGAGGAGCAGGGTCTCCTGGCCATCTACGAGGGCTTCCTGCGGATCGGCCGGTCTCCACTGCCCACCATCGCCGCCGTCAACGGGGCGGCAGTCGGTGCCGGCATGAATCTGGCGCTGATCTGTGATGTCCGGCTGGCTGGACGTTCAGCCCGCTTCGACGACCGGTTCCTTCAGATTGGAATTCATCCCGGCGGCGGCCATACCTGGATGTTCCAGAAGATCACCGGACCACAACCGGCATCGGCAGCCGTGTTATTCAGCCAGGTCCTTGACGGTGAGGAGGCGACCAGGGTCGGTCTTTCGTTCCGTTGTTACGACGACGACAAGTTGCTCGGCGCGGCGCAGGAAATGGCGGCGACGACCGCCAACGTGCCCCGCGAACTGGTGCTCCGTACCAAACAGACCATGCAGGAGATCCCGTTCGTGGCCTCTCAGAACGCCGCCGTCAGCTACGAGCTCGGGCCTCAGGCCGATTCAGCCCGCCAGCCGGCGTTCAAAGCTCAGATCCAGGCTCTGAAGGACCGCATCGCCAGCAAAAAGTAGGACCCCCGCCCCAAAATCCTCTGCCCCACGCCAAGACGTAGACGAAGGAAGACTTACAGGAAGGCTGCTTCCAGCTCGGCTTTGCGGGCAGTCCATTCCTCTGAGGTCACGGCGAACCGAATGTGGTCCTCCCACGTTCCGTTGATTTCCAGGTACCGCTCGGCGATTCCTTCCGAACGGAACTGCAGCTTCTCGACGACCCGCCGGGAGGCGGTGTTGCGGGGGACGATGGAGATCTGAATCCGGTGGAGGTCCAACTCTTCAAAGGCGTATCGGGCGACCAGCACAACTCCCTCGGGGGTGTAGCCGAGGCCAGCCTGGGCTGAATCGACCCAGTATCCGATGTACGCGTTCTGGAACGGCCCCCGCTGGACAGAATTGATGTTGATCTCACCGGCGAAATCACCGTCGACGAACAGACCGAAGCCAAAGCCGGTGCCGAGCTGCCACTCCCGTTCCCGAGCGTGGCAGCGAAGGGCAAACGCGCCACGATCCTCGATGACATCGGGAGATCCCGGTGATCGAGCCGGTTCCCACTTGGTCAGCCACTCGGTGTTGCGGCGTCGCACCGTGCGCCACTGCGCGAAGTCGTCAGCCCGCAACGGGCGGAGCACCACCCTTCGGCCGATAAGAGTCGCAGACAAGATCGCTGAGCTTAGTCAGACCCGCAGCTCGGCGGCAGCGCCATCGAGCAGATCGAACTCCGAAACCTGGATGCTGTCGATCGACAGGTGGCGCATGGCTTCCACCACGATGGCCGCGCCGCCGACAATGAGGTCAACTCGATCGGCCGCGAGCCCGGGATTGAAGGCCCGATCGGCCGCCGGTTCAGTGGCTAGCGTCCGGAAGACATCTTCGGCTGCAGGTTGGTCCAGCACGAAACCGTTGATCCGGGCGCTGTCGTACTCGGCGAGGCCCAACTCCACCGCCGCCATGGTGGTCAGCGTTCCCCCAAGCCCGATCACCGTGCCGCCGTTGAGCGCACCAGGGAGATCGTCTAGCTCCCGAACTGCATCGTCGAGGTGGAGCTGGATGACCGAAAGGGCTGCCGAGAGCTCCTCGGGCCGAGGAGGGTCGGCCTCGAAGTAGGCCTGGGTAACCCGAGCCGCACCGATATCGGCCGAGTGGACCCCTTCCAGCCCGCTCCCCAGGGTGCCGACCGAGAATTCGGTTGATCCGCCACCGATGTCGATCACGACTGCCTTGGCGGTGGGCGACAAGGGCTCAGAGATACCGGAAAGGGCGCCAGCGAAGGCCAGCCGACCCTCGTCGGCCCCGGAAAGCAACTCGGTCGGTGCGCCGAGTATTCGATCGACGATGGCGAAAAGGTCGTCACGGTTGACGGCGTCCCTGGCCGCAGACGTAGCGATCACCCGCAGTCGATCGACCCCAACCTCATCCAGCCGTACCCGGTAAGTTTCCAACGCTTGCTCGACCCGGCTCAGTCCCTCAGGCGACAGCAGCCCGTTGGCACCAACATCGGCGCCCATTCTCGTCACGATCGGGGCGACCCGCTCCCGTTCCTCCCCGACAATCAGCAGCCTGGTACTAATGGTTCCGAGGTCGACAACGGCAACGGTCATCGGTCGTTCCACCGGCTGAGAATGCCCGGTTCGCTCGGATCAAAGGCTGCGCCTTTCTCCTGCAAACGTTCGTGGACCCATGCGCCGACAACGTCGGAGTCATCGACGAGGTAGTTCGCGTAGTGGGCATGGAGGCACTTGACCCCAGTGCGCGTCCCGCCGACTCCACCGCTCGGTGCAGGACCTTGATGGCCTGGCGGTAGCAGCGCACCCCTGCCTTGTTCGTAAGCATCGTGAGTGGCGGCAAGCGCCTCGGGCGGGATCTCGCGCTCGGCCCGCTTGACCCCTTGCTCCGATTCCAACCGACCGATCCATTTGTTGAGCTGGCGGTCGGCCAACCAGTAGCGAGTTGGCATGGGGCGGCCATCGTCGAGGAGCGGTCCGTTCTCCAGCACGACGGGGCTGCCGTCGTGGCGTCGAAGTACGACACTGAACTGTCCCATTGGTTCTCGACCGATGAGATAGGCCACTACCTCGCGGTCGGTTGGCCCGGTATCGCTCGCAGCCTCAGTCGTCGGATCCACGACCCCGGAGGAACCAGCGGACGGCGAGGAGAGCCAGCAGCCCACCCAGTACCGGCAAGGCCTTCTTTGTGACGGAGTCAGGGGTGACGGACAGGATGTCGACCGGCTCTGGTTCTGGCGAGTCGATCTTGCGCACCGTCGGCTCTGCTGCCGGGGTATCGGTCTGGGTTGCGGCAGTCGTGGCCGCCGCCGCAGTGGTTACTGCCGACGCTGCTGCGGCAGCGGGAGCGCTCGCTGTCGGTGCCGTTGCTGTTGCTGTTGCTGCTGTAGCACCACCGTCGGCCAGCTTGTCGCGAAGGTTGTCGGAGAACTGGCCGAGAAGCTTCTTCGACACATCCTCGATTGCACCCCGACCAAAGCTGGCGATCTTGCCGCTGAGGCTCAAATCGGTGTGAATGTTGACCGTGGTGGCGTTGTCGCCCGAAGGCGTCATGGTGGCGGTGACCATGGCGTTGGCGTTGCCCTGCCGGGGGTCTCTTCCCTCGGCCTTCAGCTTGGCGATCTTATTGGCCGCGTCCTGCTCAATGAAGCTGGCCTTACCCTTGTACGCCGCGGTGATGGGGCCGACCTTGATCTTGACCTGACCTCGGTACTCGTCGCCCTCTATTTCGGTGAGCTGGGCCCCTGGCATGCAGGGAGCAATGAACTCGAGGTCGTTGAGAACCTTCCAGGTCTCTTCGATCGGGCGCTCAATGACGAACTCGTTTGTCAGTTCCATCGTTGGAGATCCTCAATGGTGTCTATGTCGGTGGGATTACCGGTGCACGGTATCTCGGAAACAAGGTCGGGCCGATCTCGCAGGAGATTTCGGGCACCGGCATCTCCCTCGGTTGGAAGCAGATCCCAAATCGACCGGTGGAGCTTCACCGGCGGACGGCGTTCTCCCCCAAAAGTGGCGGCAACAACCTGACCAGAGGCAGCTCCCACGGAACGCCAGGCCGATGCCGGGACCATCGGCTGGTCGCCCAACCCGACCACGATGGCCTCCTGGTCATCGGCCCCAGCCTGAGTGACAGCAGCCTGCAAGGTTCGAGATTGACCATCAGCCCAATCTTCGGCATGGACCTCGATGAAAGAAGGCGGTAGATGCAGTCCGAGATCAACCGATCCGGTCACGACGTACACCCGATGGAAGGCCGCCTCTTCGACCGCATCGAAGACCCACTCGATCACCGGTTTCCCCTGAAGCGGAGCAAGAAGTTTGTGCGTCGGTCCAGCGAATCTGGTGCCTCCGCCGGCGGCGAGGATGACTGCGGCAACCGGATGACCCATGGCAACGAGGCTACGCGCCGGCTCCATGCTTGGGACCGGCCTTGTCGCCCGTCGCCCCGTTGGCTCAATCAGCCAGCATCCAGGAAGAAGCGGGACCGCAGGAGCTCAGCGAATTCGTTAGGGGTGACCGCATGGGACAGCCACAGTCCCTGCCCGACCGCGCACCCGAGTTCGAGCACCTGCTCCCGGAGCAACTCGTCATCGACCCCGGCAGCGGCGATTCGTAGGCCAGCAGTCTGGGCCAACGTGATCAACGAACTCACCAGAGCCCGGCTCGACAGCCGGTTCGAAAGATCGGAGATCAACGCAAGGTCGATCTTGACCGCATCGATGGCGAACCGAGGGAGCCGGTCGAGGTTGGCATAGTCGGATCCGAATTTGTCGAGCGTGACCGGCATACCCATAGCCCGGTATGTATTGAAGACCTCCCGGAGAACCGTGCCGTCGCTGCGAAGCGTGGACTCGGGAATCTCGACCCGGAAATTAACCGGTCGGAGATCAAAGCGGGTGAGCTCGTTGGCGATGAGCTGACGGGACCGAGGGGACAGGAACATCTCGGTGGTGAGGTTGAAGGCCATCTCCAGGTCACCGACCGGCAGACCCTCGTCAAGCCAGTCAGCGAACTGTTCGATTGATGCCTCGATCACCCACTCGTCGATCTGTCCCGCGAAACCGGAGCTCATGGCCAGCGGAAGGAACTCAGCCGGCGGCAGCAAACCTCGTTCCGGGTGGTTCCAGCGGACGCTGGCCTCCATGCCATGGAGACTCCCGTCGCGAAGATCGCCGACCGGCCAGAGCAGGAGTTCAAGTTGGTTGTTGTTGACAGCCTCCCGCAGCTCTCCCAGCACCGTCATGCGCTCATCAACTTCGTTGAGTGCCTCATCGGTGACTCGAATTGCTCGGCCCTTGCCCAGAGCTTTGGCCCGGTACATGGCGATATCGGCCTCTTTGATCAGCCGCTCGGGTGAGCGGTCCTCATTGGCCGAGGAAACACCAATCGATGCCGAGATCTGACACTCGTCGTTGGTCACGATGAAAGGAAGTTCGAGGGCCGACACGATGCGTTCAGCCATTCGCTCGGCTTCGAGAAGGCCCAGGCCGCGGAGTACGACGACAAACTCGTCGCCACCGAGGCGGGCCACGAAGTCACTGGGCCGGAGGACGCCTCGAAGTCGGTCACTGACCCGGACCAGGAGCTCGTCACCGGCGCCGTGGCCGAGCCGGTCGTTGACCGCCTTGAATCCGTCAAGATCGACGAAGAGCACGCTGATGAGTTCTTCAGACTCAACCAGCAGGCGATCGAGTTCAGCTACCAACTGGGGCCGGTTCGGTAGACCGGTCAGAGCATCATGGGTTGCCGAGTACGCCAGCTGCGCTTCCACCTGCTCCCGACGAGCGATGTCCTGCGCCAATGCACTGGCCATGTCGTCGAAAGCCATGGCCAATCGGCCCAGTTCATCAAGTCGGTACTCGCCGGTCCGAACCGTCAGGTCGCCATCGGCAACAGCCTCGGCCAGGGCGGTGACCCGGGCCAAGCGGCGCACGAATGAGCGTAGAGAAAAGGCCACCACCAAGAGCAGAACCAGTCCCGCTCCTACAAACATGGCGATCTGCACAATACGGATGGCGTCAAGCGGGGCGAAAAGCCGGTCGGGGTCTGCTTCGATGACGGTGATCCAGACCGGATCTTCGACTCTGGCCGAGGCCTGGACCGCATCCCGTCCGCCATACCCCTCGGTTTCGAGAACCAGAGCCTCGCCAACGACCGGTTGACCGATCAACGTGGTGGAAGTGCTCACCCGGGCCAGGTCGCTCGAGGTTACGACGCGGAAGCTTCCGTCGGCCTGGGGCATCAGCAGCATCATCTCGGTACCTTCACCGAAACTGTCCAACTCCAGCCCTTCACCGAGGACCTCCAACAGGTCCCATTCACTTACGATGCTGGCTCCCAGCCCCGACCGTGTCGTGCCTGTTCCCACCACCCGGACAATTGACACATAGGGCCGGCCGTCGATGAAGAACACCGAACCGATCCGTTGATCCTCGCCCCTTTCGACCAGATTGGCCTCGAGGTCGGTCTGGCTAGAGATCATGCCCGCTCGGTTGCTTGTACCACCGGCGATCCGAATCTCGAGGCCGCGTAAACCAGCCTGCTCGAGATTGGCGAATTCACTCTCTACGGTGCGCTTGAGCTCCACGTTGCTGCCGGCGATGGTGTTGGAGTCGTTCTGCTGAATGATGAGCTGGTTCAGCGCAGTCGAGGTGGCGAGCTTGTCCAGACTGCCGGACGCATCCTCGAGGCGACCGCTCACTCGCTCGGCCTCGACCTGGGCCACCAAGCCGACATTGTCGAGCAGTTGGTCGCGCACCAAACGGCCGGAGAAATTGGCCACCTGAATACCCAACAGAACGAGCGGAATGAGGGACGCGACAACAGTAAGGGACACTTTTTGACCCAGACGGAGGTTCTGCCATGCGCCGGAGAGGCCCGGAGCCTCTGATTCGCTCACACCCGCCCTGTCGGCCGGAGAAGCCCTGATATTACGTTTTGCGGTCGGCGACTACTGACGGTGAATGTCGCCCTCGGAATCCCGCAGTGAAGGAGCAAGGCGCCCCGAACGCAGGGCGATGATTTCCCCCACGATGGAAATGGCCGTCTCTTCCGGTGTTCTGGCCCCTAGATCGAGGCCGATGGGAGCCATTACCCGCTCCAATTCGGCTGCGGTGACGCCTTCGTCAAGCAACCGCTTGTTGCGGTCGTCGGTGGTACGTCGGGACCCCATGGCGCCCAGATAGCCGGCGTTGGTCTCCAGAGCAGAAATAACGGCCGGTACATCGAACTTCGGGTCGTGGGTGAGCACACAGATGGCGTCACGAGGACCAAGATCGGCGCCGACCCTTTCCAGCAGCCGATTTGGCCAGTCGACCACCACCTCATCGGCATGGGGGAACCGTTGGTTGGTGGCGAATACCGGGCGGGCATCGCAGACCGTGACCCGGTAGCCGAGCACCTTGGCTACCCGCGAGAGGGCAGCGGTGAAGTCGACCGCGCCGAAGATGAGCATCTGAGGGGGTGGAGCGAACGACTCGATGAAGATCGAGACGTCCTCCTGCCTGGCCTCGCCGTTTGGCCCGTAGTGCCGGATGCCCGATGTTCCCGATGCCAGTTCTCCCAGTGCATCTCGGACAACCACACGATCAAGGTCTTCGTTACCGAGCGAACCCAACGGTTCGTGATCGGGTCGAATGACCAACTTGCCGCCGGCAACGCCGCCCTCGACCACGGTGGCCAAGGCCAACGGATCTTCGCTTCGTATGGCATCCCGCACGACGGCGAAAAGGGATGGTTGCTCCTGATCGGTCACCAGTCGAGAGGTTCGAGATAGAGATGGATGGTGCCGCCACACGTGAGTCCGACAGCAAAGGCGTCGTCGTCGCTGTAGCCGAAGGTGACGATTTTTCTTGATCGGTCTGCGATGCACTGCAGCGCTTCGACGACGACCGCTCCTTCGACACAGCCGCCACTCACGGAGCCGGCGACATCGCCGTCCTCGTTTACCGCCATGGCTGCACCGGGAAGGCGAGGGCCGGAGCCCTCGATGTCGACGACGCGAGCCAGCGCCACCTGCTTACCCTGCTTCTGCCAACGATCGAGGTCGCTGAGAATCTCTCGCATGATCCCAGACTACCGGTGAATGAGCTCGGCTAAAGCGTCGACGCCGTCCACCAAGCGGGGGCCGGGGCGGACGATATGAGCGTCGGCATCGATGGCGAAGGCCCTACCGTTTCGGACGGCCGGCAGCTCTGCCAACTCAGGCCGCTTCAGAACTTCGGCTAGATGGCCAGCGGCTGTCGGCTGATCGAAGCCGCACGGAGCAACGACCAGGACCTCGGCCTGCGTGGCGGCCACCTCATCCCACGTTGTCGCCGACGATCTCCCACCGGGGTGGCCGAGCAGTGGGTCGCCACCAGCGGCAACGATCTGATCGGGGATCCAATGACCAGCCGTGTACGGCGGGTCGGGCCACTCCAGAAGGAGCACCCCTGGCCGTTCGGCGCCGGCATGAGTGGCCCGTTGCTCGGCTAGCCGGGCCCGCAGCTCGTCCACTCTCGCCACGCCATCAGTGGCGCCCAAGAGTCGGCCAAGCTCCTCCATCTCGTCCAACACCCCATCGAGGGTCATCGGGTCATAGCTGAAAACGTCGGCCTTCGAGCCGAGATCGGCAAGGGCATCGTCGACCGAGCCCGCCGGCAGCGCACACACTCGGCACAGGTCCTGGGTCACGATGAGATCGGGCGCCAGGCTCTCCAACAGCTCCCTGTCGAGGGTGTAGAGCTCCTGCCCATTGGCCATCGCGGCCGAGATAATGACGTCTATCTCTCCTGGTGACGAGCCAACGGGAATGATGGTGTCAGTGACATGAGGAAGCAGAGCCGCCTGGGGCGGCTCATTGCATTCATAGGTGACACCGACCACCTGGTCGCCAACCCCGAGAAACCAGAGGATCTCGGTGGCCGACGGCAAGAGAGAAACGATGCGACTCAGGCGATACCAGCCTCGGTCAAGGCACGACGAGTGAGTACCCGGGCCAAGTGATTTCGGAAGTCGACGCTGGCGTTGAGATCGCTCGACGGCTCCATGCCGACATGGGCCTGCTCAGCGGCGTCAGCGGCCGAGGCTCCTCCCGCGAGTGCTTCTTCGACAGCCGTTGCCCGGATGGGAGTTGGGTGCATGTTGACCAGGGCAACCTGGGCCGAGCCGTTCACCTGCTGAACGCTGGCGCCAACGATGGCCCAGTCCTGAGCCCGACGGTTGAACTTCTGGAAACTCCAACCAGCACCGGTGTGCTTCGGGATGCGGATCTCGGTGACCATCTCGTCAGGAGCGAGGCTGGACTCGAGGAAACCAGCGAAGAGATCGCCTGACTCAATGACTCGTTCGCCGTTTGGCCCCTTGGCCACGACCGAGCCGGCGGTGGCCAGCAAAACGCTGGGGTGATCGGCTGCGGCGTCGGCGTGAACCAACGACCCGCCGAAGGTGCCGCGATGGCGGACCTGAGGGTCGCCAACCTGCGCGGTGGCGTGAGCCAGCAAGGGAGCGTGTTCCTGGACCAGTGCAGAGGTCTCGATGACCCGATGCTTGGTCAGTGCGCCGATGGCCAGGTGGTCTCCGGCGTCGTTGATGTAGGAGAGATCGTCGAGGCGGCCGATGTCGACGATGACCGACGGATAGGCAAGCCGGAGCTTCATCATGGGTAGCAGTGAGTGACCGCCAGCCATCAGCTTGGCTTCGTCGCCGTGCTCGGCAAGAGCGGCGATGGCTTCGTCGGCCGAGGCGGCTCGGGTGTAGTCGAATGCGACGGGGATCATTTGGCACCTCCGGCGGCGCTGAGGACTGCCTTCACGATGTTGTGGTAGCCGGTGCAACGGCAGAGGTTGCCCTCAAGACCCTCGCGGACCTCGGCCTCGGTCGGATTGGGAACCTCGTCAAGAAGCGAGACCGACGCCATGACCATGCCCGGGGTGCAGTAGCCGCACTGAAGAGCGTGGCACTCCATGAATGCGGTCTGCATCGGGTGCATCTCTTCGCCGTTGGCCAGGCCTTCGATGGTTTTGACCGATTGGCCATCGGCTTGGACCGCCAACATGGTGCAGGACTTCACAGCTTCACCGTTGACATGGATTGTGCACGCACCGCACGACGACGTATCGCAGCCAACGTTGGTACCGGTTAGTCCCACCTCGTCACGGATGTAGTGGACGAGCAGAGTCCGGGGCTCGACGTCACTGCTGTGCGTCGTGCCATTCACCTCGACCGAAATCTCCACGGATACCCCTGTCTCTTTGCGACTGCCGCCTGACGGCGCGGCCGCTGGTAGATGTGTGTGTTGCTCCGGGGTTGTGTCTAGCGGGTACAAGCCCCAGCGCGGTTTGATTCTTGCATGAAATTCGGCGGCGCTCACATTGTTCAACCGATTCCCTCGCGACAAACAGCGCTCGGCTAGCGTCGTAGCATTGTGGAGACCAAGGATGACCGCGCCGGAACCGATGATGAGGGCCTCGATCAGAGGAAAATCATCCCTGAATGGAGTGTGGCCGCCGATGACCAAATCGTGCTTGTCGCTTTCCTCTTCCTCACCCTTCTTTTGGGCACCCTCGGGTGGAATGCGTGGCGAGACGGTGACGATCCCGGCGCGGCAGTACTGTCTGCCGATGTCGAGGCTTCCGGCGACATAGACCTCACACCGGTCGAGAACGACTATGGCATCGCAGGCCGAATGGACGGAAGCACTGCCGTGCTCACCGGCATCGTCGCCACTGAGGCCGACCGCACCGCCGCTGGCGACGCAGCACTGGCCGTTGATGGCGTGACCCGAGTCGACAACCGACTCCGCCTCGCAGCCGCCGAGGAAGAAGAAGCAGCGCCTTCCACAACCGAGGCTCCGACTACCACCGAAGCTCCCACCACAACGGCCGCTCCCGCCGTTGACCCCGCTGCTGCGACCGTCACCGCCACTCCCAACAGCATTGTGTTGGCCGGCACAGTTCCCAGCGAAGAAACCGCACAACAGATCCGCGACACAGCGGCCGAAAGCTACAGCGACGACCAGATCACCGATGAGCTCGAGGTTGTCGAAGGCGCCGACCCATTCACTCTCACCGTGACCGGCGAGGTAGGCAGCCAAGCAGCCCTCGACTCACTGTCCGGCGGATTTGGTGCAGTCGCCGGTGCCGATGTGACCAACCAGCTCGAAGCAGACTCCGGTTCGGTTGCCGCTGCTGCCCTCAACGAGTTGTTCGCCCTCCAGCCCATTCTGTTCGAGTCGGGCACCGACGTGATCCTCTCTGAATCACTGCCCACTCTCGATGCCGCAGTTGAGATCCTCAAGGCCAACCCCGAAGCAGTTATCGAAATCGGCGGTCATACCGACAGTCGGGGCGATGACGCAGCCAACCTGGCCCTCAGCGATCGTCGGGCTGCAGCTGTCCTGGCGGCTCTTCAGGAGCGGGGAGTGACCAACGAACTCACCGCTGTTGGCTACGGCGAGACTCAGCTGCTGGAGAACCCTGACGACACGCCCGAGCAGCAGCAGGCCAACCGACGCATCGAGTTCACCGCCCTCTAGAGGCTTTGCTTCTCTAGGAGGCGTGCTCGCCCCACCCCGACACTGACCGGCTGACTGGCTGCTGGCTGCTGGCTGGTTCTAGTTGTTGTCGGGGGCGGGGAGAATGCGGTAGCTCTCCTCGCCCGGATACACCAGGTCGAAGTTCTCCCGCCCCATACGCTCGACCTCTTCATCGGTCTCGAGGAGCTTGAGCTTCAAGCGAAGCTCCGACACCTCGGCCTCGACCGAGTCAAGCTCGTCGGTCGTCTCCTCGGTCAGACGCTTCTGATCTAGCCATGTGCGCGCTGGCAATGCGGCGAGACCGACCAGCAGAACAGCTGATGCCACGACGACCAGCACCACGGGAGCGGATAACCGAAGCGCTCGGAGGCGACCGGTGGCCGACTTCCGACGCTTTGCTCCCGTCGAGCGAGAAGATGACGTTCGACTCATGCGCCCCTGGGCGCCGAGGTGGCGATAGCCGATCCTCCGGCGTAGCGGGCAGCCGAACCGAGGTCGTCCTCGATTCGGAGCAGCTGGTTGTACTTGGCCACTCGATCGCTTCGAGCCGGGGCACCTGTCTTGATCTGACCACAGTTGGTCGCAACAGCAAGATCGGAAATGGTGGTGTCCTCGGTCTCGCCCGAACGGTGGGACATCACCGAGCCAAACTTGGCCGCAGTGGCCATGCTGACTGCTTCCATGGTCTCGGTGAGCGAACCGATTTGGTTGACTTTCACCAGAATGGCGTTGGCTACCCCGGTCGAGATTCCTCGTTCGAGTCGATCGGTGTTGGTGACGAACAGGTCATCGCCGACCAGCTGGCATCGATCGCCAACGGCCTCGGTGAGGGCGGCCCAGCCGTCCCAATCTTCTTCGTCCATCCCGTCCTCGATGGAAACAATGGGATAGCGGTCGGCCATGTCGGTAAGGAGCTCGGCCATCGCCTGAGGGGGAAGGTCTCGCCCTTCGCCCTCTAGTCGATACATGCCGTTCGAGAAGAACTCGGTGGAAGCCACGTCCATGGCCAAGGCCATGTCGTCGCCGGGCCGTAGGCCGGCTTTCTCGATTGCCTCCATCAGTAGCGTGAGCGCAGCCTCGTTGGATTCGAGATCGGGGGCAAAGCCGCCCTCGTCACCGATGCCGGTGGAAAGGCCACGCTCAGTGAGAACGCCCTTGAGGGCGTGATAAGTCTCGACGCCCCAGCGCAACCCCTCGGAGAAGGTGGCGGCACCGACCGGCATGATCATGAACTCTTGGAAGTCGACGTTGTTGTCGGCATGCTCCCCACCGTTCAAGACGTTCATCATCGGGGTGGGCAACACGTGAGCGTTAGCACCCCCGACATAGCGGTAGAGCGGGAGTTGAAGATCGTCGGCGGCAGCCCGGGCCACGGCGAGGGACACGCCAAGAATGGCGTTGGCTCCGAGGTTTGCCTTGTTTGGCGTACCGTCCAGATCGTTGAGGGCGGCGTCGATCTCCCGTTGGGCGTACGCATCGGCGCCAAGCAGCGCATCGTTGATCGATGCGTTGACGTGACCTACTGCGGTCAGAACACCCTTGCCTAGATAGCGGGCTCCACCGTCACGAAGCTCGACTGCTTCAAACTGACCGGTCGATGCCCCTGAGGGCACCAGGGCCCGGCCCATGGCGCCCGATGCCAGGACGACCTCGACCTCCACGGTGGGATTGCCTCGCGAGTCAAGAACCTCTCGCCCGATGATCTGTTGGATTGCGCTCACGCTTCGTAGTCCTCCCGACGCCTGACGTGAGATGCTAGCAGGAGGAAAGCGCTTGGCCGGTGAGGTCAGCGGGAGATGCGGTCGGCGTACTCCTGGCTGGAGTAGAAGCCGCTGATGAGCGAGGTGATGGCGTTCGGGTCACCGGCGATCTGCCCCAGCCAGAACACGAAGCCGGCATCGTCCGGCGGACGGTTGAGCATGCTGCGGTAGGTGACAATGACATCGATGGCCGGACGGGTTCCTGCAACGAACTCAGGACTCTCAGAGAAGCGGGTCATGAGCTCGCCTCTGGTCATGCCAGCATCGAGTTGTACCAACCAGAAGTCGTAGCCGGCCTGGTCGGGTTCACGCACCAGGACGTTGTTGTAGACCAGGCGAATGAAGTTCTGGTCGCTGAGTGACCCGTAGGTCTCCTGGAACTCCTTAGATTTCACGAAACTCTCAGAGATGGTGTCGAGGTTGGCCTGGCCGCTGTTGATCTGGTCGGCCCAGTAGTCGAACCCACCGATGTCGGGGCGGCGGTCGAAGAAGGCCAAGTAGAGGCGGGCGATTGCTCGACGACTATCGAACTCGCTGGAGAACATAAACGAACGGATGATCTCGGCCACATTCGAGCCGTCGTCGGCGGTTAGGCCGGTCCAGTAATCGAGGCCAGCCTGGTCGGCGTTCCGACCGAGGATGTCCCGATAGATCTGGGAGATGAAGCTCTCTTCGCTGTCGAACGGAGCGAAGGCTCGGACCTCGACCTCTGGACCTGTCGCTACTGGCCCTCGTCCGGCGATGGTGATGGCCACCAACGTCGGCGTGTGAGTACCAACGGCCACACCGTCAAAGCTCACGGCGCGCTCGTCCGGCTCCGCCAACTTTTCGACACCATCGATGGCCACCACGTACTGCGTGACCGGTGCGCCACCCGTCTCCACCGGTGGTTCCCACGTGACCGTGATGCTGTTGCTATACGGCGCCGAGCTCGTCACGTCGGTGATAAGTGCCAGGCCCGGGACGATCGGAATAAACAGTGCATCTGATGGCGCACTGCCTCCTCCCTTGCCAACACTGTTGGTTGCGAACACCCTGAAGGTGTAGGTCTCGCCCGGCTGGAGACCCGTTACCTCGATGGGCGAGCTTGACCCGGTCGCTTCGATACCACCCGGCGTTGCTACCACCGTGAACTCGGTAATGTCGGCCCCATTACTATTGGGCGCTTCGAACGACACGGTGGCCGAGGTGTTTCCGGCCAGGATGGCATTGACTGCGGTGGCAGCGTTTGGTCGCCCCGGTGTCTTGATGCTGTTGGACGCCTCACTTGCTGAGCTGGTCCCGACTGCATTGGTTGCTCGCACGGTGAAGGTGTAGGTGGTGTTGGAATCCAGCCCATTGATGTCGATCGGCGAGCCAGAACCGGTGGCCTGCTTGCCGCCTGGCGATGCAGTCACGGTGTAGTTAGTGACTGGCGAACCGCCGTTGTCTGTCGGTGGATCAAACTGGACGGTCGCACCATTGTTGCCGTTGAGGACTGCCGAGACGTTTGCAGGGGCCCGCGGACCGCGAGGCATAGCAACCTGGTTAGAAGCATCACTAGCCGGGCCGGCACCTACCGAGTTCGTGGCTCGAACGGTGAACGTGTAGGTGGTTCCAGCGTTAAGACCACTCACTTTGATCGGGGAGCCAGAACCGGTGGCTTGCTTGCCTCCTGGCGATGCAGTCACCGTGTATTGAGTGATCGTCGAGCGACCGTTGCTGGCCGGTGCATCGAACGTGATGGTGGCCCCATCAGGCCCGCTCTGGACAGCTTCGACGTTGCGGG
>CALHBU010000281.1 GCA_937930655.1 uncultured Acidimicrobiales bacterium
TGACCATCTGTGCCGCCTCCGGTCCCGTCATGGTGATCGCGGAGGACGCCCACTGGCTTGATCCTTCGAGCAACGAGGCGCTTGGTCGTATCGTGTCGGCCCACATACCCGGCGTGCTCGTTCTGATCGCCACCAGACTCAGTTCGCTTCTCTTCAGCGACGAGATCAACACCGTGCCGCTCGGTCCGCTGAGCGAGAGCGAGCTTCGTCGAATCATCGAGCGGAACAAGATCGACCTCTCTGACTCTGAACTGACCACCCTGTTGAATCAGACAGCCGGCAACCCCTTCTTTGCCACTGAGTTGGCCCGAAGCAGCCAATTGGAGACCATCGGCACCCGCCGTGCCCTCCTCCCCCATTCTGGGGTGCCGATCGTTGTGCAGCAGGCTCTGCGGGCCCAACTCGACCGGTCAGCGAGCGCGGCATCTCTTGCCTCCACCGCCGCTGTTCTTGGTCAGACATTCAAGGTGTCCCAGTTGGTCACTGTCCACGCCTCAGTCGCTGGGCACAGCGAGATCGATGAAGACCTGGCCTGGCTGGAGTCGTCGGGCATTGTCTCATCGCTCGATGGAGACTCCTATCGCTTTCGGCACGCCCTGGTTCGCCAGCTGGCCTACGACCTACCAGTTCGAGACCAGCTTCGGCTACGGCACAGCGCCGTAGCCGACGTGCTTCTCGAACACGATGATGTGAGCTCCGCTCTGCTCGGACTACATCTAGACAGCGCCGGTCGGTGGGCAGAAGCAGCCAAGGCAAAGCTTGAAGCGGCAAAGGACTGCCGAGCGGCTGGAGCCTTCCGGGAAGGCTCGGAGCTGCTCGACCGAGTGCTGGAACTGCTGGAGAATGATCAAGCCGACGAGTCGTCCGCCGACCGCCGCAGGGCCGAGATAGAAGCCTTGGAGCTTCGCTCAATAATTGGGGCCACACTCGACGAAAAGCTCTACAGCGCCAATCCGCTCGATCGGGCCCGTCTCAATGAACTTCTCGAGGATCATGGAGACCAGGCCAGCCGGGCACGCGCCGTCACCCGAGACTGGGCTAGCGCCATGGTGATGTCGGATCTGCGACGAGGTGGCGGCTTGCTGCGGGAGCTTTGTCGCCTGTCTAAGTCAGACGAAGTGGCGTGGAACATGGCCCGACATTTCCGGGCGACCCACATGATGTACCGAGGCAACTACCGGTACGCGGCCCCGACTCTTACCGAGACCGCCCTTTCGCTGGCCAAACTTGGACTCCGGCCCGAGTTTCGTGCTTCTTGGAGCACCGCCGACGACCCAGTCTCGGTCGCCCTCTCCCGCGTGCCACCGGTCCTGTGGATGAGGGGCGAAGCCGAGCAGGCCCGGGCTGTTGCCGAGCAGGCGGCACACGAAGCAGCCACCATCGCTGGCCCCTCAGCCGCTATGGCTGCCGCCCATGTGAAAGCCAACACTGCTCTCTACTACGAGCTAAGCGGCAACGGCCACGAGACCATTCAGTTGGGCGGCGAGATCGTCGAGGTCGGCGCCGGGCCAGGGTTGGCCTTCTGGGAACAGATCGGACAACTACACCAGTTGGTCGGCGGCGTCATTCTCGAGCCCCACCCCGAACGCCTTGGCCAACTGCACGGGGCGGCCCAGTCGTTGGAGAAAGTGGCGCGGCTCTTTGCGCCGGTTCTGTATCTCGAAGCAGCCAGGGGCTATCTGAGTCAGGGCCTGGTCGCCGATGCCGTCCGCTCTCTCGACGGTGCAGCCAGCATCGCCGACGAAACCGGGGCCCGATGGCTGTGGGCCGAGATCCTCCGCCTCCGTGCCGCTTGTGCCGCTGGACAGGATCCGGTGGAGCAGATGCGGCTGTTGTCGGAATCTGCAGGGTGGGCCAAACGTCAGGGGGCTCGTGTCATCGAGCTACGGGCCCTGGGCGATCTCATCGAACTCGACTCGACAGTGATGGTCGATGGTTCAGTGGTTACCGATCGGGCCGACGCGGCCCTCGGATCATTCCCGTCGCCCGATCACTACCCGGAGTGCCATCGCCTGGCAGAGCTTCTTGCCTGACCACAGCTCGACTCCGTCTCGAGTGGCGATACTTGGCGGTGGGATGGCGGGACTCACCGCAGCATGGCGACTCACCGACCCAGAGGTGCGAGACCAGGTGGATTCAGTGACGGTCTACCAGCGGGGTTTTCGGCTCGGCGGGAAAGGGGCGAGCAGCCGAGGATTCGATGGCCGGATCGAAGAACACGGCCTACATATCTGGCTCGGCTACTACGACAACGCGTTCCGCCTCATGCGAGAGTGTTACGGGGAGCTCGACCGAGCATCGAGCCGTCCGGAGAGCCCCATCCAGACTTGGCTCGATGCCTTTCAGCCCGCCCCGCAAATCGGGCTCGATGTTTGTCACGAAGCGAGTTGGTCGACCTGGACTGCGGTGTTCAGTACCAACGACCAGCTTCCAGGCGAGCCGTTGGACGAGACGCCGGTGGTAACTGCGGTTGACCTGCTGCGGCGTTCGCTACGGCTGGTTATGGACTTCTATCAGTCACTGGAGTGGGGCCCAGAGACTCGCCCCGAGCACAGGGTGGCATCGGCGGCGACCAGCGGTGTCGTCGGCGTGGCCACCGCACTGGAAGGTGAATTGCGCCGTCTCGTACCGGCGGTTCCCAGTCTGGCCCCGCTCGCCAATCTGACCGATGCGGTTCGTTCTGCGCTGATGCCGCTTGTCGCGGCGTCGCCAGCGGCCCAGAGGCTCTGGCAACTGCTGGACGTTGTCACTACTCAGATCAAGGGAATGGTTCGAGACGACCTCATGGGTAGGGGCTTTTCCAGCATCGATCACCTTGATTATCGGGAGTGGATTGCCGGGCATGGTGCGTCTCCAGAAACTACCGAAAGCGCCCTTGTTCGCGGGCTCTACAACCTGGCCTTTAGCCACCGCGGAGGCGACCCTCATCAGACCGCCTTCCCTGCCGGGCTTGGCTTGTTCCTGTCTTTGAAGACGTTCTTCGACTTCAAGGGTTCCATCTTCTGGAAAATGCAGGCCGGCATGGGCGATGTTGTGATGGCACCGTTGTACGAGGCCCTTCGCCAGCGCGGCGTCCGATTCGAGTTCTTTCATCGGGTCGAGGAACTGCATGTTGGCGAGGACCAAACCAGCATCTCTTCGATCACAATGGGCCGACAATTGAAGCTCACCGAAGGAGTCGAGCAGTACAACCCGTTGGTCGACTTCGATGGCCTGCCGTGCTTCCCTGTCCGACCCGATCTGGAGCAACTCCAAGCCGACGAAGCCATCTTCGACCACAACTTCGAGTCGTTCTGGTGTTCCTGGCCCGATGCCGACACCGTCGAGCTCGAACGGGGAGTCGATTTCGACGAGGTGATTCTGGCCATTCCCGTTGGCATGACTCAGCATCTGGCAGGTGAGCTGATGGCAGCGGACCCTCGTTGGGAAGACATGGTCACCACTATGGAGACGGTCGGAACACAGGCCTTTCAGCTGTGGCTCACGGCCGACGAGAAGACCCTTGGTTGGCAGGAGTCGGGCTCGACGGTCACTAACTATGTCGATTCCTACGACACCTGGGCCTCGATGTCCCACCTGCTTCCGATAGAGAATTCGGGGCTGGCCCATCCCCCGAAAACGCTGGCCTACTTCTGCTCGTCGATGGCCTTCGACGCCATCGACGACCGGACCGATCCAACCCAACTCGCCAACGCCCGACAACGAGCGACCGATGAGGCCATCTCGTACATCGAATCAGATCTCGGCCATTACTGGCCGGGTGCGTACGATAACGACGGCACCTTTCGATGGAACCTCCTGGCTGGCGCCGAGACCGACGATCACACGGCATTCCAGAGTCAGTTCCTCACCGCCAATGTTGATCCCTCCGATCGCTACGTCCAGGCATTGCCCCATGCCAGTGCTGTTCGGTTGCGTCCTGACGACGCCGGCTTCGCCGGATTACACCTCGCTGGCGACTGGACGGACTGCGGACTGAATGCCGGATGTATCGAAGCGGCAGTGCTCTCCGGGGTGCAGGCCGCCAATTCCGTCCTTGGGCTTCCCCGAGCGGCCAGGATCTCTGGCGGTTACCCGCTCGAGGGGGCGCTAACCTCACGAACCAAGCACACAGGAACAGGGAAGACAGCAGACCGACATGACTGATACCGCCAAGATCATCTACACGCTCACCGACGAGGCACCGGCACTTGCCACCTACTCGTTCCTACCCATCATCCAGGCCTTTGCCGGGGCATGCGGTGTCGAGGTCGAGACTCGAGACATTTCGCTGGCCGGTCGGGTCATCGCAAACTTCCCGGAGAACCTCAACGACGACCAGCGGATGGGCGATGCTCTCGCCGAACTCGGCGATCTCACCCAGGACCGGGCCGCCAACATCATCAAGCTTCCCAACATCAGCGCCTCCATTCCACAGCTCAAAGAAACCATCGCTGAGCTTCAGGCCAAGGGCTACGCCGTCCCCGACTTCCCTGACGATCCGGCGACGCCGGCCGAAGAAGAGATCCGGACCCGCTACGGCAAGGTTCTCGGATCGGCCGTCAACCCGGTACTCCGAGAGGGAAACTCCGATCGTCGAGCACCGCGCGCCGTAAAGGAATACGCCAAGAAGAACCCTCATTCGATGGGTGCGTGGTCTCCTGATTCGAAGACCAGCGTCGCCACCATGGGTGCCGGGGACTTCCGCTCCAACGAGAAGTCCACCACCATGGAGTCGGCAGGAAGCCTGTCTATCGAGTTTGTCGGCGCCGACGGCACTGCCACGCCCCTGCGGGATGCAGTCCCGGTGCAGGTCGGCGAAGTTGTTGACACATCGGTCATGAGCAAGGCGGCCCTGATCTCGTTCCTAGCCGAGCAGGTCGATGCAGCTCGGGCCCAGGGTGTCCTGTTCTCACTCCATCTCAAGGCCACCATGATGAAGGTGTCCGACCCCATAATCTTCGGACACGGCGTCGAGGCCTACTTCGCGTCTCTTTTCGCCGATCACGGTGAGGCACTGTCTGCGGCGGGCGCCAACGTCAACAACGGTTTCGGCAACGTGCTCAACGCAGTCGAGTCCCTCTCAGCCGACGACAAGGCAGCGGTGCAGGCCGCAGTCGACGCCACCTACGGCAACGGCCCAGCAGTAGCCATGGTCGACTCCGACAATGGCATCACCAACCTCCACGTACCCAGCGACGTCATCATCGATGCCTCGATGCCAGCCATGATTCGTACCTCGGGCCAGATGTGGAATGCTGCCGGCGAGCAGCAGGACACGCTGGCCGTCATTCCCGACAGCAGCTATGCAGGGCTGTACGACGAAACCATTGCCTTCTGTAAGGAGCACGGCGCTTTCGATCCCACCACCATGGGCACCGTCCCAAATGTCGGCTTGATGGCCCAGAAGGCCGAAGAGTACGGCTCGCACGACAAGACCTTCGAGATGGAAGCAGCCGGAACCGTTCGGGTCACCGATGGCAACGGCGCAGTGGTCTTCGAACATCAGGTTGAAGAGGGAGATATCTGGCGCATGTGCCAGGTCAAGGACGCGCCGGTACAGGACTGGATCAAGCTGGCCCTCAGCCGGGGACGAGCCACCGGCAGCCCAGTGGTCTTTTGGCTCGATGAGGACCGCGCCCACGACGCCCAACTGATCAAGAAGCTCAACACCTACCTGCCTACTCTCGACAGCGACGGCGTGCAGATCGAGATCTTGTCGCCGGTGAAGGCCACCCGTTTTTCACTGGAGCGGATCGCCAAAGGCGAGGACACGATCTCCGCCACCGGCAACGTGCTGCGGGACTACCTCACCGACCTGTTTCCCATTCTCGAGTTGGGCACCAGCGCCAAGATGTTGTCGATCGTCCCCCTCATGGAAGGCGGCGGGTTGTTCGAGACCGGGGCCGGTGGCTCAGCTCCCAAGCATGTCCAGCAGTTCGAGAAGGAAAATCATCTGCGATGGGACTCTCTCGGTGAGTTCCTGGCGCTGGCCGTCTCGCTCGAACATTTGTCGGAGAATTTCGGTAACAGTGGCGCCAAGATCATGGCCGATGCGCTCGATGTCGCCACTGGCCGTTTCCTGGACGAGGGCAAGTCGCCCTCTCGCAAGGTGAACGAGCTCGACAACCGGGGCAGCCATTTTTATCTTGCCCTGTATTGGGCCCAAGCGCTGGCCACCCAGACTGACGACCCGGCTCTGGCCCAAGCCTTTGCTCCGTTGGCCGCCTCACTGGCCGACAACGAGGCTGCCATTGTGGAGGAACTGGTGGCTGTTCAGGGCCAGGCCATGGACATCGGGGGCTACTACTTCCCAGACCCGGCGAAGGCCGCCGAAGCCATGCGGCCAAGCCCAACGCTCAACGCCGCGCTTGCCGACTTCGTTGGCTGACGAACCCATGATCGAGCATCCAACCGACTTCGGAACATTGATGACGTTGGAGGAGCATGGACCGGATACCTGGGTCGGGTTGAGTGCGGCGTATCGCTGGGGCCGGATCTTCGGTGGTCAGGTCGTTGCCCAGGCCCTCTCGGCCGCTCTCAAGACGGTTGATGAGGAGTTCCTGCCTCACTCGCTCCATGCCTACTTCATTCGGGGCGGCACCTTGGAAGAACCGGTCCGCTACGAGGTCGACCGGCTACGAAATGGCAGAACCTTTGCTACCCGGGCGGTGGTCGCTCGTCAGTCCGGCGGAGCCATTCTGAACTTGTCCTGTTCGTTCCAACGGGCCGAAGAGGATGCCGAGGTTCAGACCGCACGCATGCCTTTGGCTCCCGACCCCGAGGACACGTCGCCACGAGAGGACGACTGGCCGTGGATCATGGAACGACGACCTCTCACCAGCTATCCCGGTGCCGGGCAGTCGATGGGGTGGGTAAAGATTATTGACCCCATGGTCGATGACGCCCGGGCCCATGTGTGTGGTCTGGCTTTCACGTCGGACGCCATCCAGTTCAACGCGGCGCGCTCGCTTCATCCGATCCAAGTCCCGCAGGACAAGTATCAAGAAACCTTCATGGGCGCCAGCCTTGACCACGCGATGTGGTTCCATCGCCCGACCAGGGCCGACGACTGGCACCTCTACCAGTTCGACTGCCACGGTCTCACCGGAGCCAGAGGCATGACGGTCGGTAACCTGTTTTCGGCCGATGGAACCCATGTGGCGTCCATCGCTCAGGAAGTTCTCCTCCGCGAGCGGAAGTAGTTCAGCTCGAGCTTCAGACAGCCTTGGAGATGAACACCGGGATCACCCGGTCGGCCTCGGCAGCCGAAACCTCGTACTCGGCGTAGGGCGGGAAGGCGGCAACTGCTCGCTCCCACCACTCCGCTCGCTCGTCACCGTCGACCAAGCGGAGTTCGGTTTCGAATGGTTCGGGACCGTCTTGAATGAGCACGGTCTTGTTGGCAACAAGGTTGTGGTACCAGCCGGGGTTCTCGGGCCGTCCACCCTTGGAGGCAATGATGGCGTACTCGCCCTCGTGCTCGACCCTCATCAGAGGAACCTTGCGGACCTTGCCCGTCTTGTGGCCGACCGTGGTCATCACGATGATCGGCATGCCTGTGTCACGGAGGGTGTTGCCCTCGGTGCCATTGGTTCGCTCGTAGAGCTCGGCCTGCTCGGCCACCCAGTCCCACTTGCTTGGTTCGTACTCACCATCAAAAGCCATGGTGTGAGGCTAGTGGCAACGAGACGACGGCGGCAGCTGGCGACGGGGTTAGCCAGCCGTGGGAGGGCTTACTCTGCTTGCTGGGAGCCAAAGATTGTCGGTGGACCCTTGGCCGACCAGTCGGGAGCCCCGTGCATGGTGCGCCCATCTATCTCGAGTACCTGGGGCGACGTACCACCGACGATGGTGCCGCCTGATCGGCCAGTGACGCCGTTGGCCCCTATGTGGGCCACCGGATAGGAGTCGATGGCTGAGTAGGTTTGCAGAAGCAAGGGGCGAGGTCGTGACGATGCGTTCGGCACCGAACCGTGAACCATGCAGCAGTTGTGAACGGTGACCGAACCGGCCGGGCCTTGGAGCCACTCCATGGCCTCAAGATCGAGGCTGTCGATATCGGCGTCGTTCATGGCGCCTGCCCACGAGCCATCGTCGGCATAGAGATCGAAGAGGGGCCCGGTATGGCTTCCAGGGAGAACGCCCATTGGGCCCATCTCATCGTCCACGTCATCGAGGTACACCCCGATGGTGAGCGGACTGAAGTCGGTGTGAGGCCAGAACTGGATGTCCTGATGCCACTTGACCTCCTCGCCACCGTCTGACCACTTGTAGTTGAGTTTCGAGTGGTGGTAGCGCACCGGGCCGCCAAGGATGGCACACGCCAGCTG
>CALHBU010000282.1 GCA_937930655.1 uncultured Acidimicrobiales bacterium
CTTACTGCTGACACCGGCGAGTGGGGCACCTTCTCATGGAGCAGCTACGTGCTCGGTATGCCAGCCATGGCCATCGCCGGCGGATCGGACCAGGTGCTCAGGAACATCTTGGGTGAGCGGGTGCTTGGTCTTCCCAAAGAACCCGGCATCGACACTGTCAGCCCGTTCAAGGATCTGCTGGTCGGTACCCAGAAGAGCTGACAACGGCGAGCTAGAACAGCTGGGCCTGCCCACCGGGTGGGAGCCGCCTCACGCCCGACCATGGCTGGTTGTCCATGAACACCCATGACCGCCGATGGATGGGGGTCGGCCCGTAGCCCAGAATCGCCGACTTGTGCCGAGGGCAGGGATAGCCCTTGTTCAGCTCGAAGTCGTAGCCCGGATAGTTATGGGCCTCGGCCCGCATCATTCGGTCTCGGGTGACCTTGGCCAGTATCGAAGCGGCGGCAATGGAAAGGCAGGTGGCATCGCCCTTCACCAGCTTCCGGGTAGTCGGGTGGCCGACGAAGTCCCATTTGCCGTCAAGGATTACCGCGTCGACCCCGACGCCGAGCCCGGTGATTGCCCGGCGAGCAGCCAGCTTCTGGGCCGCCGACATGCCGAGCTCATCGCACTCTTCATGACTGGCATGACCAATCGACCATGCTTCGCACCAGTCGGCGATCCGGTCGAAGAGGCCCTCTCGTTCCGGCTCGGTGAGGGCTTTGGAGTCTCGCAGCTTGTAGATCCGCCGGTCCTTCGGCACCACGACGGCACCGATGGTGAGAGGACCGGCCCATGAGCCTCGACCAACCTCATCAATCCCAACCACAACATCGGCACCATCAGCCCAGAGCGAGCGTTCTTCGGCCAAACCAGGGGCTTGGGCCTTCAGAGCCTTTCGGAGCTTGGGGACAGTGGCGGTAGCCATCGCCGGTAACGGTAGTGGCTTCGCATCAAGACAACCGAAGGAACCGAAACTCAAGCAAACCGGCACTTAGGCAAAACTGTCACCCTCGCTCGGCGGCTCGGGGAGTTGATCGGCCACGCCCGTCAGCAACGCCTCGCCTCGGGGCTCGACCGTTGACCACTCTGGATCGAGGGCCGGGCATCGCACCGTGACTGGCCGGGTGAGTTCGAGATCCCACAGCAGGGCCGGACGGTAGCCGTGCCAGCGGATGGCGAACGATGCCGACCCGTACACGGTGGCTGCCTGATGAATCTCGACCTGGCCGCCCAACCAGCCGGTCGGGAAATCGGGTAGCAGGTGAAGCTCGCCGATGCCGTCGACAACGGTCTCGGCCAAAGCCAGCGAACGGGCGCCAACAACAAACTGAGCTGCCGGCAACGAGTCGTCCCGGGCCCAGGCCCCGGTGGCAGAAGCCGACTCGATGGCGGTGGTGATCTGTTCGAGTCCGGCGGGAACATCGGTGGCATCGGCGAGGAACTGATGGCCGAATCGGGCCGCCCGTTCGGCCAACTCTGTTGCCGGTTCGAGCTGACCAGCGGCGAGCAGCGCGTGGGACAGGCCGAGCAGCGCCTCACCCGAGGCATCGTCGCTTTTTCGTCGTTCGACCAGGTGTGTGAGCTGAGCCAGGACCTCGAGAAGGTCGGCAGCCAACTCAGGATCGTTCATCACGGCCAGGCCGGTGCCGGCACCGGCGACAATGGCGGCCGCCGGGCCGGGATCGCTCAGCTTGGTGGGGAATGTTCCGGCCAGGGCGAGAAGCGGTACCCGCAGATCCTGGACCGAACCGCTGACAGCAAGAGCCTGCAACCTTCGCCCGGCACCAGCGTGCAAACCCGCGACCTGGTCGGCCAGGCCATGTCCATCGACCCGGAGTCGGGCCCGGGCTCCGGCCAGACGGGCGCTGAGTCCGTTGTCAGGAAACTCGAACCGACCTCCCGCCTCGACCACTGAATCCCAACCCCGCTGTACGGCTTCGACGTCGGGCACATCGGTTGGCGCGATCGAGTGTCCGTCCGAGCTCACCACGAATCGAAGCTTCGTTCGGTGAGGGAGCGGATAGAGCACCGCGGCGTTGGCTCCCGGGCCGCTGCACTCGGCCGCCCCGGTAAGTGCCTGGCCCTGGGCAACAGAATCAGAGATGTCAGTGGTCGAGGCGAGACGCTCGTTGGGTCGGCGGGGCAGGGTCACAACGGTTCGGCCGTCGACCTCGATGGTGCGGTCCTGAACCGCCATGCCGGTCGTTGGGTCTGTGAGGCCCGTCCGATCGGTCTCGTCACTGATCCCGTAAGGCCTGACGGCAAGGGCCAGCGCTACCGGAACCGGCGAGTCGTTCTCTATCTCGATGACGGTGGCGGTGACACCGCCAACGGCTACCGGATAGCAACGGTGAATGGCGTCGCCGCTGGGAATTCGCACCGCGGTTTCGATGACCGGGCCGCTTCCCAGGCGACGTTGACGGACTGTTGGCTCCCGACTGGGGAGATACCAGCGATCGTCGGCACCGATCCACCAATCGACCGACCATGATGCGCCGTGTGGTTGCACCAGTCCACCGTGGTCGACCACCGCAGGGGCAGGATCGTCGAGTGTTCCCACCAGTGTGTGGCCCGAGCTACCGGCCCGCTCGGCGGCACGGGAACCCAGGCTGAGGCCGAACGGAACGGCCGGGGGCTGCGACATTCGCTGCACCCTACTGGGCTGATTTTCAGCCCGGCTCGGTCACCTGACCGGACGACTCCCGGCCTCGTGACCAATCCGGCCCCGCATCAGCGCATCGCTGGCCCACTCGGGGTTCTTGTTCTCCCAGCACACTGCGTAGACCTGGTTGGCGATCGGCAGGTGAACCTTATGGAGCTTGGCTAGTTCCTGCACCACCTTGGCCGCTTTCACCCCTTCGGCCACCTGCTCCATATCGGCCAGGATCTCGTCGATCGAGCGTCCCTGGCCCAGCTCCCTCCCCACCCGGGAGTTCCGGGACTGGGGGCTCATACAGGTGGCGACCAGATCACCGAGCCCGGCCAGTCCGGCCAGGGTCAGCGGTTCGCCTCCCATCGCGGTACCGAGATCGATCAACTCGGCCAGACCTCTCGTGAGCAACGCGGCCCGGGAGTTGTCGCCAAGCCCTCGACCTTCAGCTGAGCCGGCGGCGATGGCATAGACGTTCTTGAGCGCCCCACCGAGCTCGCAACCGATGACGTCGTGGTTGAGGAACACCCGGAAGACCGGTGTGGTGAACAGTTCTTGAAGACGCTCGGCGATGTGAAACTCCGACATGGCCAGGACAGCGGCGGCTGGCTGGTCGGCCAAAATCTCTTTGGCCAGATTGGGGCCGGTGAGGACCCCTACCGGACGACTCGGCAGCTCCTGTTCGATGATTTGGGTCATCCGTAGATGGGTGCCCTCTTCGAAGCCTTTGGACAGGCTCACCACGGGCACCCAGGGCCGAATGTGGGTGGCCGCCCGTTTGGCCGTGTCACGCACCGCCGAGGTCGGAACACCCATGACCAGCAGATCGGTGTCGACACAGGCCGCCTCGAAGTCGGTGGTGGCGGTCAGCGTCGGATGAAGTTCGTAGTCGGGCAGATATCGCTCGTTTCGGTGCCGCTGGTTGATGGCGTCGACCGTTGCCTCGTCTCTCGCCCACAGGGTGGTCGGTGCGTTGTGGGCCGCCAGGTGGGCCACCGTGGTTCCCCACGAGCCACCGCCAAGGACGGTGACTCGGATGGGGACCACGGGTGCAGTGGCTTGGGAGCTCGAGCTTGTCTCGGTCATGACGGCCAACGTAGCCCCTACCCTGAAGCGGTGGCTCTTGCCATCCTGGTACCAATCAAATCCTTCGATCTGGCCAAGGGTCGCCTGGCCGATGCCCTCCAGCCCGACCAACGGGCCGACCTGGCCCGTCACATGGCGGGTGGTGTGCTGCGAGCCCGGGGATCGGTTCCGGCCTGGGTCATCTGCGACGACCCCGAGGTGGCTGCCTTTGCCACCAGCAATGGCGCCGGCGTCATCTGGGCCCCGTCTCGCGGCTTGAATCCTGCGGTGACTGACGGCGTCGAGTTCCTGGCAGGCCAGGGAGCGGAGCGGGTCGTCGTGGCTCATGCCGACCTGCCGTTGGCTACCGACCTGGCTTGGGTCGGAGACTTCGACGGAGTCACCATCGTTCCCGACCGTCGAGACGACGGCACCAACGTGCTCTGTGTCCCCACCGGCAAGAGCTTCGTTTTCCAGTACGGCGAAGGTTCAGCCGCACGCCATCTGGCTGAGGCCGATCGCCTCGGACTCGAACTCCGAGTGGTGCCTGACGACAAGCTGGGATGGGATGTCGATGTACCCGAAGATCTGACCGTCATCGATCCGACCGTCATCGACCCCATCAAGCTGTCCCAGGGCGACAACGCATGACGGCCGCCCAAAATCCTCTCACCCCCGAGCCGGTTCGCCTCAACGGTTCGTCCACCAACCTGACCACACCGGCCCGTGCCCTTGCCATCGGAGCTCACCCCGACGATGTCGACTTCGGCTGTGGCGGAACGCTCGCCAAGTGGGCGGCCGATGGTTGTGAGGTCAGCGCCATCGTCTGCACCGATGGCTCGAAGGGAACGTGGGACCCAAACGCCGACGAACAACAACTGATCGCCACCAGACAGGCCGAGCAAAAGGCAGCCATCGAGGCACTGGGTGGAACCGGTGAGGTTGTCTTCCTCGGTTGGCCCGACGGTGAGTTGGAGTCGACGCTCGAACAGCGAGCCCAGGTTGCCCTGTGGATCAGGCGGCTACGGCCGGTGGTTGTGCTCGGCCACGACCCCTGGCGTCGCTACCGTCTTCACCCTGATCATCGGAACGCAGGTTGGCTGGCCACCGATGGCGTAGTGGCAGCCCGAGATCCGAAGTTCTTTCCCCAACAAGGCGAGGCCCATCACCGCCCCGATCTCCTGCTGCTCTGGGAGGCTGACGAAGCCGACCATGCCGAAGACGTAACCGGATTCGCCGACGCCAAATATCGGGCCCTGACCTCACACGCCAGCCAGTTTGAGTCGACCATGCATGCCACCACCGACGATGAGATGGACGCTTTCCGCCAGCGAATGACAGCCAAACTGGTTGCGTCCGGTGAGGCCTCGGGATTCCGGCACGCCGAGGTCTTCAAGCTCATCGACGACCTCTAGTGCTGGCTGGCATCGACGGGTGCCCGGGCGGCCGGTGGGCCGTTGTGAGGGCCGACAACAGGCTTCGAACACTCTCGGTCCACGTGGTCAGCGATCTAACCCCGGTCATCGAGGATCTTCGACGGGGCGCCCTCGCCGCCATCGCCATCGACATGCCGATTGGCCTGCTCGACGACCGGAGCCGAGCGTCCGACCGCGAGGCCAGAGCATTGCTCGGCCCTCGACGCTCGTCGGTGTTTCCTACTCCGCTCCGATGTGTTCTCGATGCCACCGACTACGCCGATGCGTGCGCCCGATCCCGCCAAGCCTCAGGAAAGGCATTGTCGAAGCAAGCATTCAACCTCGTCCCCAAGATCGCCGAGCTCGATGCGCTCGTTCGCCCTGAGGATCAGGACCGATTGGTCGAAGCCCACCCCGAGCTCGCATTCACCCGTCTCAACGGTGAGCCGCCAGCCGACAGCAAGCACACTCCAGAGGGGCGCGAGCTGCGAGCCCGACTGCTTGGCTCCGAGCTGCCGACCGACGCGGTGCGCAGCATCCTCGACTCTGGTCTGGCTCCGCTCCCTGACCTGCTTGATGCTGCCTCGCTGGTGACGACAGCGGCTCGGGTTCACAGAGGCAAGGAGGTCCGCCTCGGCACCGAACACGATGCCACCGGGAAACGGGCCGAGGTCGTGTACTAGTTACCTCGGAGAGGAAGACCGGCGGCCCTATAGGCGGTGTCGATGAGGTCCATAGTGGCGATGGCGTCGTGTCCACCGGTGGGGAGTTCTCGACCGTCGCGGACGGCAGCCGCGAAGGCTTCCATCTGGTGGTGGTAGGTGGTGCGGCCCTCAACCTGCTCGTGGCGTTCGCCACCCGAGGTGGTGATCACGAGGTCATGCTGGACATGGGGAGCCAACGGATTCTGTACCTGCAGCGAACCCTCGCTTCCGTGGACGATCAACCACGCGCCAAAGACGGCAGTCGAATCCATAGCCGTTGTGATCGACCCGCTCACGCCGCCGGCGAAGGCCAACTGGAGTTCGGTGATCACATCGACCTCGGGACGACCATCGGTCATGCTGGCCGACACCACCTCTGGTTCACCGAGACCGAGGCAGTGAGCAGCAAAGCGGGCCCACTGGACGGGATAGCAACCGAGGTCCATCAGCACCCCTCCCGAGAGCTCATAGCTGTGGCGAACGTCGTCGCCCGAGTCGATGTGGGCCGTGAAACCAGCATCAATCGTCTCTGGCTGGCCGATCGTTCCATCAGTCAGCACTGAGCGAATGCGGTCGGCCAACGGGTGATACCGCCAGTGGAACGCTTCGGCCAGTACCAGCCCGTGCTCTCGGGCCGTCGCGACCATGGCTCGGACCTCGGCTCCGTTCGAGGCAAGCGGTTTCTCGCACAGCACATGCTTGCCAGCTTCGAGGGCGGCAATGGTCCACCGATGGTGGAGGTTGATGGGCAGTGGGTTGTAAACCGCCTCGACCCTCGGATCGGCCAGAAGCTCCTGGTAGCTGTCGTGCACGGTGTCGATGCCGTGTTGGGCGGCGTGTTCGACGGCCCGGCTTCGATCACGGGCCGCGATGGCCACGATCTTGATGTTCTCCATGTCGGCGGCTGGGGCATAGAGCGCCTTGGTCGAGATCTTGGCTGCGCCAAGCACACCAAGCCGCAGCTCCGGACTGTCAGACATCAGTGGCCTCGTCAGTGGTCTCTCCCAACTCACGGTTTTCGAGCCAGGAACGGAGGGTGGTGGCGAACGCAGCCGACTCCTCAGCGTCTTCGTAGCTGGTGCGGGGCCAGAAGAAACCGCGCAGTCCGTCTTTGAAGTTGCGGGGAACGACATGAACATGCAGGTGAGGGACGCTTTGCGATACTCGATTGTTGATGGCAACGAAGCTGCCGGCGGCTCCCAGCGCCTCTTCCATGGCCCAGCTAATCGACTGCACTCGTTGGAAGAGCTGCGACGTATCAACAAGCTCCGGCAACGTCTCAACATGAGTTCGAGGCACCACCAGAGTATGACCTTTGAACAGTGGCGTGCGATCAAGAAAGGCCATCACTGCGCCGTCTTCCCACACCACGTCGGCCGGAAGCTGACCGGAGCCGATCCCACAAAACACACAATCATTCGGTTCTGACTTCTTGCTCGTGCTGGCCATCCGCAGAGGGTCGCACGGAACAGCCCGAGTGGCCATGCTTGCACACCCATCCCCCCTTGTAGAGCGGTCAAGACCTAGGTTGGCCAGCGTCATGAGGGATTCGCAGGGATGACCGGGCAGCCACCTATCTACGGGCTTGACTTGATCACCAACGCGGCCGGTCCGCTGATCGACCCGGCAGCCGATCGAATCCTCGAGATCGGTCTCAGCACCCCGGCCGAAGACGAGCTCTACGAAGGTGGCGAGCCGGAACTCATCGAGCTGCTCGATCGTCGCCTCCGGCTCCTCGAACCCGGCGTACTGGCCACCTGGCATGGTTCGGTATTGGCCATCCCGATGATCGCCCGACGATCGGCCCGCTGGCAGCTCAACCTCGGCCTTTCTCTTTGGGCCGATCGGCGGAGTGCACCACCCAGTCCGATCGCTGGTGTCGAACACGCGTCATGTGCATCGTGGCACGCCCACCAGGTTCTCGATCTTCGACGGGTGTACGAGACAGTCGAACCGAAACGACGCAGCCGTCGTCGCGGACGAGGTGTCGACCCTGAAGATCTGATTCCACCGGCCGATGACTTGGCGGCCCGGGATCCACGCAAGGACGCCCGACTCGCTCGGCAGCTGGCCGAACGTCGTTGGTCTCAGGCTCGGCGGTTTGTTGATGGCCCGGCACCGGAAGGTGCACGAACCAGCACATCTGTCACCTCTTCCCCGACCTGAGGGCGTACCCTCTCGACGTGCAGTTGGAGCTCGGACCGTTTCCCGCCGCTGAGGTCAAAGGGTGGTCGCGTCTTCACCGACGACTGGCCGTTGAGCTCAGATCGGTGTCCGAGGTCGAGCAGACCCAGGTCGGCGAAGACCTTCTGAACTGCTGGTCGTCGTTCGTCGACACCTTGGACACCCACTGCCGAGCGTGTGCTGACGAGTTCCGTTGGACCCACCCGCTGGACGATGACGATGCCGAATTCCTCCTTCACGGTCTCGACCGATGCCTCCGCTCACCAGTGACGAAAAAGGCAGTGACCCCGGAAGAGCTGTCGGCCCATGCCGGATTCACGCTCCATATCGTCGAGTCGTTGACCACCGCGTTACTGGCCGAAGGTCGTCGTTGCGAGCACTACCTGGACGAGGCCCGATCGCTCCTCCAATCCTGATCGGGGCCTCAGAGACCGCGCAGGAACCCAGACAGTGTGTCTATCGACTGGAGGAAGGCGTGCTCGGCTGGTCGGCTGTAGCCGAGCACCAGCCCCTCGGTGGGATCGACCGCTGATTCCGACCAGTGCATGCCGAGGCCCATCAAGCCAATGGACCGTTCGGCCGATTCCGCCAGCAGCATGGCTTCGGACGGGGCATCGGCAGTCAGCGTGACCGTGAGATGAAGCCCGGCCCGGATGCTCGGCACGATCAGCCACGGCAACCCCGAACCCAAGCGGTCGGCAATCACCGCCCCTCGCCTTTGATATAGAGACCGCATCTTGCGGAGATGCCTATCGAGCGAGCCACGGTCGATGAAGTCGGCCAGAGCCAGTTGGTCCACGCCCGACACACCGGCCCGCATGTGGGTGACTCGGCCCAGGACCGGCTCGAGCTCGGCCGGAACCACCATCCACGCCAATCGCAGCCCGGGCCCGACTGACTTGCTGGTCGTTCCTACATACACAACCCGGTCGGGGTCGAGGCCCTGGAGAGAGCCAACCGGTTGACGGTCGTAACGAAACTCACCGTCGTAGTCGTCTTCGATGACCCATCGGTTGCCCTCGGTTGCCCAACGAATCAGATCGGCCCGCCGCCCGGCCGACATCGTCGAACCAAGAGGGAACTGATGAGCCGGCGTCACCAACACCGCTCCCACCTCCTGGTCGTCGAGCGCCGCAACATCGAGCCCATGCTCATCAACCGGCACCGGAACAGTGCGAAGTCCTCCCAGGCGAAGGGCATCCCGGGTCACGAACAAGGACGGGTCCTCGATAGCTACTGCGGTCACGCCGTGACGACGAAGCGCCTCGGCCAGGAAACTGAGAGCCGACACCGCTCCCCCATACATCCGGACGGACTCAGGTTCGGCCACAACGGCCCGGGAACGACCGAGGTAGGCGGCCAGCGAACGTCGAAGCTCGAGATGTCCTCGTGGATCGGGATAGCCGAATGCGTCGTCGGGGGCGGCGGTCAGTACTCGCCGCAGTGACTGCATCCACGCCGTGCGGGGGAAGGTGCTGGCATCGGGTTCGCCGGGCCGGAAGTCGACAGGAAAGCTGGGCCAGGGTTGTTCAGGTCGCGGTGGTTGCGCGGTAGTTCGTGGACGAGGAGCAACGGTTGTCCCCGAGCCCTGGTTGGAAACCAGGTAGCCCTCGATGGCTAACTGTTCGTAGGCGGCCACCACTGTGGCTCGCGAGAGTTGATAGTCAGCGGCCAGCGTTCTGGTCGATGGCACTGGGGCGCCCGGCTCGAGCTGTCCTGAACGGATGGCGTGACGCAATGCCTGCTCCAGCCCGACCCGCCGGCCAAGCGACGGATCTATCTCCAGCAGTAGATCTCTCATCGTTCTCCCAGGGTGCAGGCGTTTCGCTCCGCCTCAAAGTGGTATGCAAGATACGAGCCTAATTGGTCTACTGGTCCAGACCAGCGGCGCAATACGTTCGTACCTATGACCCATCGTCTTTGGTATCGCATAGCACTTGGCTATTTGGTCTTCTCCTCGATGCAGATCGGGGTCTGGGCTTTGCTCGCCCCCCAGTCGTTCTACGACTCATTCCCCGGCATGGGGCGCACCTGGATCTCAGTTGATGGGCCATACAACGAGCACTTCGTACGAGACTTCGGGGCGTTGAACCTGGCGCTGGCCGTCGTTCTATTGTCGGCCGCCATCAGTCTGACGGTGCCGCTGGTCCGCACTGCGGCCCTCGCATCGTTGGCGTGGGGAATCCCCCACTTCCTCTACCACCTGTTCAATACCGACCAGCTCAGTTCGGGCGACCTGTTCGCAAGCCTTGGCGGGCTCGCCCTTTTCGCCGCCCTTCCCATTGCCCTACTGATCCTTGCCCCCCGCCATCTTGGCGACCCCGAGTCGGCCGGCGCCACGAAGGCAGCTGGTTAGCTGGCCCGCAGCGGCTGGCCAGGCAGGACCGTCCGTTGCAACTCGCCGTCGGCCATGACCCGTTGACCGGCCACCAGGACCTGAGAAAATCCAGTGGACAGGGCATTCGGGACGGCCACCGTGGCCTGATCGCTGACCGTGGCCGGATCGAAGACCACCACGTCGGCGTCGGCCCCGATCTGGAGGCGGCCCTTGGCTGCCAGGGCCGGGATCATGCCTTGGAGTCGCTTGGCCGGAAGGATTGTCACCTTGGCCAGGGCATCGGGAAGGCTCAGAACGCCAAGTTCTCTGACATATCGACCCAGGGTGCGGGAGAAGGTCCCTGCACCTCGTGGATGGTGATTGACCGAGTCAGTCAGAATGGCGTCGCTGCCGATCATGATCCACGGCTCTTGCAACGCCAATTGCACGTCGGCCTCAGGAATTGAGCCAAGGGCCGCCACCAGAAGATTCTTTTCGAACGCCTCCCTGAAGGTCTCTTCGGTGAGCCGGTTGACGGTGCCAGCGACCTGGAGATCGTCGAAGGAGATTCGATATCGAGTCTGCCAATCGCCGGCAAAGCGGTAGCTGGCCAATGTGGTTCCCCAGAAGTCGTAGGGATAGACATCGGCCGTGATGTCCAGACCTTCCTCGTCCCGCGCTGTGCGCAACAGTTGGAGGGCTTCCTCCATTACAAAGGTTCCTCCGGTAGACGAGAGGTGTTCGACATGACAGGAAGCCCCTGTCCGACGGGCAACTCCCAGCACTTCCTCCAGTGCCTCGATGCTCGTGTCGGGCTCGACCGGATCGCTGTAGCGGACGTGGAAGAACACCGAGTGACCACGAGCGACGGCGATCTTGGTCAGCGCATCGATCTCTTCAGTCGTGGTGGCCGGTGAGTACTCGGGAGAAAACGACACCCCGGCTAGCCCGTTGGCCAGATTGAGATCGGTCAGCTCGGCAAAGGTCTGCACCTGAGCGCTCGTCAGCGCCTGGTTCGGCAGCACGGCGCCGACTTCTTGATCCTCGCCGCGGATGAAGTGCTGGTGCCACGCCCCACCAAAGTGCACCGGCGTTTTGCCCTCGTAGCGTCGAAAGAACGCATTGGCGTAGTTGTTGACACCGTGCATCGCCATGTTGGTTGTGACACCGTCGGCCACCTTGAACCACACACCGACGTTGTTCGGCTCGGCCGACAGGATGTCGATGAAGCCGGGAGCAACCACCTGACCGGTTGCGTCGATGCGTTCGGTGCCTGTCAGGTCAGAGCCGATTGCAGCCACCGTCGAGCCAACGATCCCGACATCGGCCACCGCGTCATACCCGGACTCGGGATCGATCACTCGACCGTTGGCGATGACCACGTCGAAGACCTGTCCTGGCTCTGGCAGGGTCGCACCCTCCAGTACCGGGACGCTGTCGACCTCGGTGGTCAGCTCTACCACCCGGTCGGTGACCGGCTCAGGTTGAGTGTCGGCGTCGGCCGACGAGCCAATGGCCCGGAGAATGGCAACGTTGGTAGCGCCGTATCCCGCCGCTACGAGGAATCGGCGTCGAGAGTTGGATGACGGCCGACCGGCCCGAGGACGGGCCGCTTGCCGGTGGGGGTCTCCTGACATGGCGGGCGCAGTTTACTGCTCACGGTTGATACGGGGGGTATCACCACCGTGACGTCGGGCGAGATCGACGAGCAGGGCAACCACGAGCTGGCTGCATCCTGGACTGAGCAGATGGTGAGAAACTTCGGCCAGCTCAACGGGCGACGGAAGGTCGATACCGATCCACCGACCGAACGAGCCGCTGTCGAGCCATTGGGCCACCGAGGGAGGACACCATCCGATCTCCAGCCAGCCGGCCACGGCCGAGGAACGGATTGCGTTCCAACCGGTGAGATGGGTGTGGTCCCGGTGTCGTTGGAGCAGCAGCCGTTCCAGGCCGGTTAGGGAAAGCCCGGTGATTTCCCGTGGATCTATGGCCGGATGCCACGACAGGATGTCGGCCGGCGTCGCCGGTGGCTCATGGCACCGAGGGCCAGGCTCGAGAACCTCAGCCAGCCACACCGCGGCCCAATACCAGGCAGCAGAGATCTCGCAACGAGGGGTTGGTAGCTCCAGCATCCTGTGCAGCAGGTCACTGAGTCGACCAGTTCCCGGTTCGTTGTCGACCACGGTTCGGCCCGACCACTGGACAACGGCACATGATGAGCCATCGGCGCCGACAATCTGAGCGGCCCGAACATCCCGGCCAACCGTCAGGTCCGGATGATCACCATGCAGCACCGAGCCGGGAACAATCAGTGCCAGCCCCACAGCATCGGGGGCGGCAAAGGTCCCCGGGAGCTCCTCAGCCGGATGGGCCAGCCCAAGCTCGCGGACCGAGTACTCGGTGCTGGACCGGAGCTCGAGGAGCAGCGACCCCTCCGAACACGGGCGCATGAGTTGCTGACGAACCCCGGGATGAAGGTCGGACGGATCAGACGAGGAGGGAGAGGGCGGAAACGGCAGAGACGTGGCCATAGAGAACTTCCTGAGGTGAGGTGCAAACAGGAGCCAAAGCCACCGATTGTCGGGGCAACCCGACAGAGGGAGTCTGACAGGCACCTCTGACAGTCTGCGAGGCCCCGACCTCCCGCCCGGCATCCCGGTATGGCCAGAGCCGAGGTCTACGATTCCACTGTGGCCAATGAGCTTCCAGCCCTCTACAAGCTCGGCATCGTCGGTGCCGGACAAATTGCCAGGATGACTCACCAGGCGGCGGTCAAGCTTGGCATCACCCCTCGTCTCCTGGCCGAGGATCTCGACGACTCCGCCGCCCTGGCCGCGCCCGACGCCGTTTTCAGCCACCCTGATGCCCTCGCTGCCTTCGCAGAATCATGCGAGGTGATCACCTTCGAGCACGAGCGACTCGATCTCGGACTACTCCAGAGTCTGGAGGACGATGGCGTCATCATTCGCCCTGGCGCCGCCACCATTCGAGCCGCCTTCGACAAGATGCATCAGCGGCGGGTGCTCCTCAATCGAGGCGTTCAGGTGCCGGTCTTCACCGAACTTCGGGGCCCCGATGATCTCCTCGACTTCGCCGCGATCTACGACTGGCCACTGGTGATCAAGTCGGTCCGAGCCGGTGGGCGCAACGAGCGGGGAACCTGGATCGTGGAGGATCAGCACGAAGCCATGCGGGTGCTCAACGAGCAAACCTCGCGGGCCTTGATGGTCGAGGAGTTTCAATCGATCGTGAAGGAACTGGTGGTACTGGTCGTTCGTCGTCCCGGTGGAGCTACCCGGTGCTACCCCATCACCGAAGTCATCAACACCGACGGCGTCTGTCGGGAGATCAGAGCCCCGGCCGAAATTGGGCACCGAGTTGCCACCGAAGCCAGAGAGTTGGCACTGAGACTGGCCAACGACTTCGACGCCGTCGGGGTGCTGGCCGTCGAGCTTTTCCTGACCTCCGACGGGTTGGTCGTGAATGAACTGGCGGCTCGTCCCCACAACGCTGGCCATCTCACCATCGAAGCCACGCCGACATCACAGTTCGAGAACCACGTCCGGGCCGTCCTTGATCTACCGCTCGGACCCACCTGGTCGACAACACCGGCTGCGGTCACACTGAACGTCATCGGAGGCTTCGAACCCATCGATCCGGTTGACCATCTCAGTGAGGCCCTCACTGTCGAAGGAGTTCACGTGCATTTGTACGGCAAAGAACCACGTCCTGGCAGGAAGCTCGGCCATGTCACCGCTCTCGGCGACGATCTCGACCAGGCCAGAGAACTTGCCCGACGGGCCGAAGCTGCGCTGTTCGGGCGGCGGGCGTGGTGAGCGGCGCTGGCGATCGCTCGTTGCACGTCATCGATCATCCCCTGGTCAGCGACAAGATCTCTCGGCTCAGAGCCGTCGATACCGACCCGGCCGCCTTCCGTGCTCTTTGCCAGGAGATCACGGTGTTGACGGCCTATGAAGCATTGCGGGACCTTCCGACCGAATCGTCCAAGGTCGAAACCCCGCTGACCGAGGCTGACGCCAACGTATTGTCCGGCCCTGAGCCGGCAGTTGTCGGCATTCTCCGGGCCGGACTGATCATGGTCGAAGCCATTCTGTCCCTGGTTCCAGAGGCCAGAGTGGGACACATCGGCCTGTTCCGGGACCCCGACACCCACACGCCGGTCGAGTACTACCGAAAACTTCCCCCCGCCATAGAGCACCGCGAAATCATCCTGGTCGACCCCATGCTCGCCACGGGCGGTAGTGCCGTGGCCGCCATGACCCAACTCAAAGAGGCGGGGGCGGCCCGACTTCGTCTCATCTCCATCATCGGTTGTCCTGAAGGTGTTGCCGCCGTTCACCAGACCCACCCTGACGTACCCATCACCCTGGCCGCGCTCGATGAACGACTGAACGAGAACGCCTACATCGTCCCCGGTCTCGGTGACGCCGGCGACAGAATCTACGGAACCCTGTGACCGAGAGCGCCACGACCTCCCCTATTCCATGGGACGAGCTCCGGACCGCAGCCATCAACGCGACCGACAACTCCTACGCTCCGTACTCGAACTTTCACGTCGGCGCGGCCGGAGTCACGACCGATGGCCGCATCGTCACCGGCTGCAACGTCGAGAACGCGTCCTACGGGCTCACCCTTTGCGCCGAGTGCTCGCTGGTCTCCGACCTAGCCCGCACCGGAGGTGGCTTGTTGAAGGCCGTTGTCGTCGTTTCCGGGGCGGGCGATCCTTGTTCACCCTGCGGCCGTTGCCGACAATTGCTCCTCGAACACGGTGGTCCTGACTGTTTGGTCGATGGCGATGGCACCGTCCGCACGGTGGCCGAGCTTCTACCCGGTGGGTTCGGACCCGACCGCATCGACGAGGGCTGACCAACGCCATAGGGTCGCATCATGCGCTACGGCATCAAGACCGCACCCCAACATTGCACCTGGCAGGAGATGCTCGACGTTTGGACCCTGGTCGACCAGGGTGACGTCTTCGAGAGCGCCTGGAATTTCGACCACTTCTATCCACTGGTCGGCGATGTCGAGGGTCCGTGCATGGAGGCCTGGGTGACCTTGTCGGCACTGGCGCAGGCCACCACCAGAATCCGGGTTGGCTGCATGGTCAACGGCATCCACTACCGACACCCCGCAGTCCTGGCCAACATGGCGGCCACCCTCGACATCGTCTCCGGCGGCCGGTTCGAGCTGGGCCTGGGCGCCGGGTGGCATGAAGCGGAGTCGGCGGCCTATGGCATTCCGCTGGGCACGCTCACCGAACGTTTCGACCGTTTCGACGAAGGTGTCGAGATCATCGACAGCCTGCTCAGCAACGAAACCACCAACGCCACGGGCGAGTATTTCACCATCACCGATGCCCGATCCGAACCAAAGCCGGTGCAACAGCCACGGCCACCGATCGTCATCGGCGGTGGGGGCGAGAAGAGAACCTTACGAACAGTTGCGAAGTACGCCGACCATTGGAATCTCTCGTTCGCCAAACCCCATCACTTCACCCAGAAGCACGAGGTTCTCCTCCAGCACTGTGCTGACGTTGATCGCGACCCAGCCGAGATCACCAAATCGGTGCAGCTCGGTTTCGAGGCCGATCAAGACCCAGCTGAAGCCGTTGAGCTATCGGCCGCGCTCTTTGACGTAGGAGTCGATGTGGTGATCTTCACCTTGCGAACCCCCTACCGGGTCGCCACCGTCGATGCCCTCAGCAAAGCCCTGGCTTGATTCCCGACCAGCGAGCCTTCTTGGTCGACTGGCTCACTGCCCGAGAAGCGCGGGGAGTTCAGCTATCGACGACAGCTCGTGCCAGTTCCCCCGTTCGCCTTCGGCCCGTTCATGGCCCCAGGTCACGTGATAGGGAACATGGACGGCCTGGCCGCCCAGCTCGACCACCGGAAGCACATCAGACGGCACCGAGTTGCCGACCATCAAGAACTCAGCGGCTGACACGTTCATCCGATCAAGCACTCGTTGATAGTTGGCCGGGGACTTCTCGCTGAGAATCTCAACCGCCTCGAACCGATCGGCCAGTCCCGACTCCGCCACTTTGGCTTCCTGATGAAACAGGTCGCCCTTCGTAATTAGCGCCAACCGGTAGCCGACACTGGCCAGCCGGTCGATTGTCTCGACGACATCGGGCAGAAGTTCGACCGGATGCGCCAGCAACTCTTTGCCCCAGGTCACGATCTCTCCCAACGCGGCCGACGAAATCTGGCCGTCGCTCGCAGCCAGGCCGGTCTCGATCATCGACAGGGTGAATCCCTTAATGCCGTAGCCGAACAAACGAAGGTTCTCCCGCTCGGTTTCGAGCAGATGACTGGCTGCTTCCTCGCTCTCGATCCACGGACTCAGCAGCTCCATAAAACGTTGCTCGGTGGCAACAAAGTGGCTTTCGGAATGCCACAGGGTGTCGTCGGCGTCGAGACCGATCAGAGAGATGCTCATTGGACCTGCCGAGAGTACCGATATCGGTACCCTTGGGTATGGATCAACTCACCCAGGATGTCATTCGCCAGGCTCCGAAGGTCCTCCTCCACGATCACCTCGATGGCAGTATGCGATCCAACACCGTCATCGAACTCGCAGCCGAACAGGGCTACCAGGGCCTGCCCACCACCGATCCCGACGATCTCGCCCGGTGGTTCACCCGTGGTGCTGATCGTCGCAATCTCGAGCTCTATCTGGAAACATTCGCCCACACCGTCGGTGTCACCCAAAGCCGGGACGGTCTCATGCGGGCCGCCGCCGAGTCAGCGGAGGACATGGCGGCCGACGGCATCGTCTACGCCGAGGTTCGGTTTGCGCCTGAGCTTCATACCGATGGGGGGCTGACGCTTGACGAAGTCGTTGAAGCGGTACTCGAGGGATTCCGCATTGGCTCCGACGGACGCAACATCACCGTTGGCACCCTTTGTACCGCCATGCGAACCGCCGCTCGCTCCTTCGAGATAGCCGAGCTTGCCCTGAGGCATCGAGATGAAGGCGTCGTCGGTTTCGACATAGCCGGTGCCGAGGCCGGCTTTCCGCCCAGCCGCCATCTCGACGCCTTCCAGCTCTCGATGCGGGAGAACTTCCACATCACCATCCATGCCGGAGAAGCCTTCGGGCTACCGTCGATCGCCGAAGCACTGCACTACTGCGGAGCCGAACGGCTTGGCCACGGCGTTCGGATCGTCGACGACATCACCCTCGATCCCGACGGACGGGCCCATCTTGGTCGACTGGCGTCGTATGTGCGCGACTGCCGGGTGCCACTGGAAATGTGTCCGACCTCCAATGTCAACACCGGCGCCGCCACCAGCATCGATGAACACCCCATTGGGCTGCTTCGTAGGCTCCGGTTCCGAGTCACGGTCAACACCGACAATCGGCTCATGAGCGACGTCCAGCTCAGTGACGAGTTCATGAAGCTCCATCAGGCCTTTGGCTACGATCTGGGCGATATGGAGTGGCTGACGCTCAACGCCATGAAGAGCGCGTTCTGGCCGTTCGAACAACGGCTGGCGATCATCAACGAAGTCATCAAGCCGGGCTACGCCCGCCTTCGAGCCTCGAACCTCTGAGTTGACCGACTTCACACCCCCGGCCGACACCTCGGGACCGCCTCCAGCCGTCGAACTCCGCGGCCTGGTCCGAACATTCGGGGAGAAACGGGCGGTGGATGGACTCGATCTTCGGGTTCCCAGCGGAACGTTCTTCGGGGTGGTCGGCCCCAACGGAGCCGGCAAGTCGACGACGTTGAAGATCGCCACCGGACTACTCCGGCCCGATAGCGGCACGGCGGTGGTCGACGGGCTCAATGTCTGGGCCGACCCTGCCGCGGTCAAAGCCCGCATCGGTGTTGTGCCCGAGGATCTACGGCTCTTCGAACGTCTCAGTGGTCTTGAACTACTCGAGTACGTCGGCCTCCTACGGGGACTCGGGCGGAAAGAGTCTCAAAGCAGGGCTCGGGAACTTCTGGCGCTGCTCGATCTTGAAGAGGCCGCCGGTCGGCTGGTTCTCGACTACTCGACTGGCATGCGAAAGAAGATTGCCATGGGTGCAGCAGTGCTCCACCGACCCAAAGTGCTCTTTCTGGATGAGCCGTTCGAGTCGGTTGACCCCCTGTCGGTTCGAGTTCTGCGCGCCCTTCTCGAACGCTTGGTGCAAACGGGGTCCACCGTGGTGTTCTCCAGCCACGTGATGGAAGTGGTCGAACGGCTCTGCGATCACGTTGCGGTCGTTCACGCCGGACGTGTTGTCGCTGGTGGACCTACGGCCCAGTTGTGCGACGGCCGACGTCTCGAGGATGTCTTCGTCGATGCGGTTGGTGGCCAGTCGGCCACCCTGGCCGCCGACGCCATCGAGTGGCTGAGCGACTGATGATTGGCATCTTCATCCGCTTGAAGGTGCGGTTACTGCGAAACGTATTCCGGAGCTCTGGTGGCATCGGCCTGTTCTTGTTTGCCATCGCCTCGTTGGCGGCCGGCATCCTGGCCGCCGCAGAACTCTGGGAGGCCGAACAACGGACGAGAGAGGCTGCCGCGCCGATATTGGCCAGCATACTGATCGTTGGTTGGCTCCTCGGCCCGGTTCTGCTCGGGGCGAGTGACGAAACCATCGATACCACCAGATTGGCTCTCTTCCCGTTGTCGGCTAGGCCGTTGGCCCTCGGCATGGCGGCCAGTGGCCTGATCGGTATCGGCCCCGTCGCCGCTTCTCTTCCCCTCCTGGCGCTGGCCGTCCGGGCCGACGGCATGGTGGCAGTGCTGCTTGGCATCGTTGCTTCCTTCCTTACCCTCCTTGTCGCCACCAGCTCGTCTCGATGGCTGTTGACGGTGCTCGGCAATCGACTTCGTCAGCGCCGATCGCGCGATCTCGCCACCATCATCACCGGGTTGACCGTCGGGGCTGTTGGACTTTTTCTCCAGGCGGTCAGCCGGTTGGGACCCGGTGTGGAGATCGATCGGATGGAGTCCATAGCCCGCGTTGTTCGATGGACTCCTGCTGGCTGGGTCGGCGAAGCCCTGGCCCGCCTGCAACGAGGGGAAAAGGTCGGGCCGATACTGCTGTTACTGGCGACGGCTGCGCTTGTTGCGTTCGTACTCTGGCGTTGGACAGCATCCTTGGAGCGGGCCCTCACCGAGGTGGACGACGGCGGAACCGACGACAACCTCACCGGCCATCTCGTTCAGGACAGAGGACCGCTGAGCAGACTCGATCCTCGGTTGGCCGCGGTGTTCGCCAAAGAGCGCCGCTACCTCGTCCGCCATCCTCGTTATCGGATCCAGGTAGTCAGCCAAGGCACGGTCCTGTTGATCGGCGGAGCCCCATTTCTGAGTGCGGTGGTGGCTCGTAATCCGGAGGCGGTGCTGATGGGTTGTGTCCCGGGTCTCACCGCCGGCATAACCGGCTCCAACCTTCTCGGTACCGACGGTAGGGCGCTGTGGGCTGAGGTCATGGCCCTCCCCCGGCTCCGCATCATCCTCCGAGGCCGTTCCATGGCCTTCGTCACCCTCGGTCTCGCTGCTTCGCTGCTGGTCACCCTCGGGGTCGCAACGTGGACCGGCGGTTGGCGATTCGTACCGGTGGCCCTCGGGGCGGCAGTCGGGATGGCCTTTACCGGTTCGGGGGTTGGCGCCTACACATCGACGCTGGCCCCCACGCTCTTTCCCGACGAGGACAACCCCAACCCCTTCGCCACCACTGCACCCGGCCAGGGATGCGTGAACGGTGTGACCACCATGGCCGGAGTGTTCATCGGCTTGCTCCTGGCACTGCCCATCCTTGGTGGGTTGGCCTTGGCGAGAGACAGCGTCGGTCTGGGGCTCGCCACTGCGGCCGTCGCCCCCTTCTACGGGTTCGCCATTTGGTTCGGCGTCACCAACCTGGCTGGCCGCAGAATCGACGGTCGGGCCCCTGATCTGCTGGAGCAACTGGCATCCCTTTGAGCCGGGTGGGCCGTTAGTTCAGTGACGCATCGGATGGAAAGTGAGCGAACCACTCCAGTTCGCCGCCACTTCGCCGCATCACATGGGGCCAAAGTTGGCGGGGCTCGGCAAAGAACACATCGTCCAACTCGGCATCGGTGACCCACCAGGCTCCCGTTGCCAGCTCGCCTTCGAGCTGGCCGCTGCCCCAGCCCGCATACCCGGCGAAGATCCGAACATCTTCAATGCCTTCGCCCCGCAACAGCTCGGGCTGTTCGTCGAGATCAACCGAATGGATGCCGAGCGGCAGCGCACCATCGACCATCGACCGCCCAAGGGCGATCAGACCGTCCCGCTCCACCGGGCCACCGGCAAAGATCACAGGAGGATCGGCAGCCAGGCCGGACCAGCCGGGAAACGGCTCGTCGACTGACAGATCAGAGGCTCGATTGAGGATGATGCCAAGAGCACCCGCCTCGTTGTGCTCGAGCAACAACGTGATGGTGCCGTCGAAGTTGGGGTCATGAAACTCCGGCTTGGAAACGAGGAGCTTGCCCTCCAGTGAGGAACTCACGGGCCTCAACCTACCGGGATCGCTGACTGAGCCTTCACGTGCGACAATGTAGGCATGAACCCGCGCCAGGAATGGGAAAGTCAGTTCAACGCCTCACCACTTCGTGATGGCCCGTTCGAGACGATGTCCGGTGTTCCGGTCGAGCCGGTCTATGGACCCGACGATGGTGAGTTTCCTGGCCAGTACCCCTATACCCGCGGCATTCATGCCTCGATGTACCGCTCCCGGCTGTGGACCATGCGCATGTTTGCCGGGTTCGGCACCGCCGAGGACACCAACGTTCGTTTCAAGCAGATCCTGGCCAACGGTGGCGGCGGTCTGAGCACCGCGTTCGACCTACCAACCCTCATGGGCCGTGACTCCGACGATCCGTTCTCACTGGGCGAGGTCGGCAAGGCCGGCGTGGCCGTCGACACGCTCGCCGATATGGAAGATCTCTTTGCCGATATCGATCTCGGCCAGGTTTCGACCTCGATGACCATCAACTCGCCGGCTCCGATTCTGTTGGCCATGTACATCGCGGTGGCCGAACAGGGCGGCACCGCCCAGGCATCCCTGGCCGGCACTATCCAGAACGACATCCTCAAGGAGTACCAGGCGCAAAAGGAGTACATCTTTCCTCCTCGCCCCTCGGTCCGACTGATCTCCGACATGGTCAAGTACTGCTCGGTCGAGATGCCCCGATGGAACCCAATCTCCATCTCCGGCTATCACATTCGGGAGGCTGGCTCGACCGCGGCCGAAGAGCTGGCTTTCACCCTCGGCAACGGTTTCGCCTACGTCGAGGCCGCCCTAGCCGCCGGTCTCGATGTCGACGAGTTCGCTCCCCGACTTTCCTTCTTCTTCAACAGCCACATCGACTTCTTCGAAGAGATCGGCAAGCTGCGTGCCGCCCGCCGCATCTGGGCCCGATGGATGAAGGACCACTACGGAGCCAAAGACGAGCGCTCACTCAAGCTCCGGTTCCACACCCAGACCGCCGGCGTGTCACTTACCGCTCAGCAGCCGGAAATCAACATTGCCCGGGTGGCCATCCAGGCACTGGCCGGAGCCCTCGGCGGCACGCAGAGCCTCCACACCGACTCCTACGACGAAGCACTCGCTTTGCCCACCGAGAAGGCGGCCCGGATCGCCTTGCGGACCCAGCAGATCGTGGCCCACGAGACCGGCGTCGTCGATGTCGCCGATCCGCTTGGTGGCAGCCACTTCGTCGAGGCCATGACCGACGAGATGGATCGCCAAGCCGAAGAGATCTTCGAGAAGGTCATGGAGATGGGCGGTGGCTCGATGCTCGAAGGCACCTATCAGGGCATCGAGGACGGCTGGTTCCAGGGTCGCATCGCCGATTCGGCCTACGCCTTCGAACGCAAGGTCAACGACGGGTCCCGGATCGTCGTTGGAGTCAACGACTTCACCGACGGGGACGAGGGCGAGAAGAACATCCTCTACATCGGACCAGAGGTCGAGGAGCGTCAGCTCAAGCGGTTGGCCAATGTCAAACACGATCGCAACAGCGACGCCGTTGCGGCCTCACTGGCCGAGGTCACCAAGGCCGCAGCCGATCCCACCATCAACACCATGGTGCCGATTCTCGATGCGGTTCGTAACTACGCGGCCGTCGGCGAGATCGTCGGCGCCCTCGAGGTCGAGTTCGGCCGGTGGGAAGAGCAGGCCTCGATTTAGCCGTTAGGCGTTGGCTGAAGCGGCGGCCGTTACGGCCGCGGCTACTTCGTCCGAGGACGCCCCGGGATGCATGATGTCGGCCACACCGGCATCGAGCAGTTTCTGGATGTCCTGCTCGGGGATAATGCCCCCGACCACCACAGGGATGTCCGCGCCCTGCTCCCGGAGGAGATCGACCACTCGAGGAGCCAGCGCCATATGCGCCCCTGAAAGCATCGACAGACCAATGACGTCGACGTCCTCGTCGATAGAGGTCGCAACGACCATTTCGGGAGTCTGTCGAAGGCCGGTGTAGACGACCTCCATGCCTGCGTCCCGGAGGATGCGGGCAACAATCTTGACTCCTCGATCGTGGCCATCGAGTCCGACCTTGGCTACCAATACGCGCAATGTCACAAGCGAGAGAGTACCGCGGCCGTGTTCTTGGCACATCTTGGCCAGGGGCGGGCACCGGAGAAGGTTCTACACTGGTGACATGCGAGTCCTTCCCAAGGCCAATGACATCTGCTGGTGCGGCAGCGGCCAGAAGTTCAAGCGATGCCACAAGAACTCCACCGATCCCGTGCGCCCGGGCCGGATTTCTCCCCTCCGGCCGGTCCCGGCATCTATCCCCCGGCCCATGTGGGCCGACGGTGGTGTCCTGGAAAAGTGGGACGAGCCGAGGATCAAGTCCGATGACGTCATCGAACGCATGCGCCAAACCGGTCGCGAAGCCGCAGACACACTGGCCTTCCTCGGTACCGTCATCGCCCCGGGGGCCACGACCGACGACATCGATGTTGCCTGCCACGATCGGGCCGTCTCCATCGATGCCTACCCGAGCCCGCTCGAATATCCCGGCGGGCCCAACGCCTACCCCAAGTCGGTGTGCACATCAGTCAACGAAGTCATTTGCCACGGCATCCCCGACGACCGAAAGCTGATCGACGGCGACATCGTCAATTGCGACGTCACACTCTTCAAGCGGGGCGTTCACGGCGACACCAACGCAACCTTCTACGTCGGCAATGTCGACCAGGCATCTCAGGACCTGGTGCGGATCACCCGGGACTGCACCGCGGCCGGCATCGCCGCCGCCCAACCCGGCAACCGCATCAACGACATCGGCCGGGCCATTCAGGATCTCGCCGAAAAACACGGCTACGGCGTGGTCCGCGACTTCGTCGGCCACGGCATAGGCGAGCAGTTCCACACCGACCTTCAGATCTGCCACTACTACCACCCCCGGCTCGACGATCCCATCGAGCCCGGCATGACCTTCACCGTCGAGCCCATGATCACCCAGGGTTCATACCGGGCCCAGATGTGGAGCGACGGCTGGACGGCAACCACCACCGATCGCAGCCGGACTGCTCAATTCGAGCACACCATCCTCATCACCGAGGACGGTCCGGAAATCCTGACCACCCCGTCAGACACTTCCAACCATCCCTATTGGACGCTCTAATCCGTCCCTCCGCAGCGTGACGGTTTATCCGTATAAGCCGATCATTCGGCCGGCCAGTGCCAGCACGGCGACCACCAGTACCGGATTGATCACCTTTTCGCCGCCCTCGACGGCGATCTGAGAACCGACATAACCACCAGCGGCCATGCCGACCGCCAGCACGCCGGCCGGGAGCCAACGCACCTGCCCGTTAGCCAGGAAGATCACCATCGCCACCAATGAGATGCCAAGGATCAATACCGTCTTCATGGCGTTGGCGGTGACCAAATCGAAACCGGCCCGGGACAGGACAAGCAACAGGATGATTCCGACTCCGGCCTGAATGGCTCCGCCGTAAAAGCCGACGCCGAGAAACACAATCGCCGTCACCCAGTACGGCCAGGGTTCTGAGGACTCTTCAGTCTTTGGTTTCCAGAGCGAGAGACCCAACAGAGGAATCATCAACACGCCGAAGATCCGCTCGAAGAGTTCGTCATTGATCTGGGACACAATGGCGGCCCCGATCACGCCGCCGACAACGGTCGGCACCAACACCCGGATCGTCTCCTTCCGATCACCTACCCCGCGACGGGCAAAGCCATAGCCGGAGCTGGCGTTCTGAGCGACCACCGCCACCCTGTTGGTTCCGTTGGCCAACAGACCCTCCACGCCGGCCAGGGACAACAGCGGAACAGTCAGCAGCGATCCGCCGCCCGCCATCGAGTTGATGATGCCGGCCAGAATGCCGCCTCCAAAGATCAACGCTGCTTCCCACACCGACATTGCTGGCGACGCTACCCCCACTTCGGTCCGCTCAGTGCGAGACTGGAGCCATGCGTAAAGGGCTGGCCGGTCTCATTCTCGGGCTCTCGCTGGTCGTCGCGTCGGTCAGTTGGGCTGGGTTCGTCATGACCCGCACCGTCCTCGACCCCGGACGTTCGGAGCGTTTGGCCGACCAGTTGCTCGACAACGAAACGCTGCGCACCGCCCTTGTAGGACGGCTGTCTGACGCGATGGGGGCTGCGCTTCCGGCTGATGTTCCCGTACCCCGACAACAACTCGAGCAAGCAGCCGACACCGCCTTGGAGGACGAGCGAGTCGATGCTCTCATCAGGGACGGCATTGTTCGGGTTCATCAGAATGCTTTGGAGGGCAACGACGAACCGATCGCCATCGACGCCACTGCCCTCGGTGCAGCATCAAGAGATTCACTGATCGAGGTCAGACCAGAGCTGGCCGCCGTGCTCCCCGAGGCGCCAATGGTCGAGATCGAGCTGCCAACGTCGGGTCTGACCTGGCTCGGGTCAGCCCGGCGACAAGTTGCCCGCTACACCACAATTCTGGCCCTGGTAGCGGCCGCCGGCGCGCTGTTGGCCCTTCTCGTCACCAAGGACCGACCGGCGATCCTACGTCGGGTGGCGTTTTGGGCCTTTGGCGCCTCCATCTTCTGGCTTGCGGTCGGGTTCGGAATACCGTTCCTCGCTGACACGTTGGCGCCCTCCTCGAACGCCATCGTGGCAGCCATCGTCGACGTGTTTTTTGGGGCCATGGTCCCGCCGGCGGTGATGATGGCTGTGTTCGGTGCGCTCCTTCTTGGTGCATCGATGCTCTGGTCCACCATGGCCGCCCGGCGACCAGCCGCCGTTATGCAGCCCCGTCGACCCAAAGAGCAGCCAGCCCCTCTCCCCTTCGCCGGAGACACCGCCGCCCAACCTCGCCGCCGCCCCGGCAGCACAACCTCGAACATTCGACCGGCCGCTGCTCCCAGCACGGCTTCCTCATCCTCGGCCTCGACACAACCTTCCCGGGTCGATCCCACTCTCACCGGCGGCGCCATCGACCCGGTCGCTGCTCCGTCCGGCGGCGCGTTCCCGAGCTCCACCGCAGCGCCCCCGACCATCAGCCAGTCGGCGGTGCCCGCGTATGACACCACCGATCAGCTGGATCGGCAGGCTCCTGGCGACGCCTGGGAAGTCACCACGCCCGAGCCGACACAGGCCGCTCGTCCCGCGTGGGTGGAAGGCGTCGGCTACGTCGAGGAAGACGCTGTTGACGAAGATGACGAGACCTGATCGTCAAGCCACGACCTCAGCTCGGTCAATACCTCGTTCTGCTCCGGTTCATTGAATGCTTCGTGACGGACCCCGGCCCACAGCCGCCGCTCGACATTGGCCAGCCGACCCAGTCCCTCGGAGGCGTGGGGCGGCACCAACCGATCGGAGTCACCGTGAAGCACATAGGTCGGCACCGAGACTCGGTCGATGTTGGCCGAGGTCTCTTCCATTGCGGTGAGCATTGCCATGCCAAGTCCGGCGGTGGCGCCAGCGATCACCAGTGGATCCTCGATATAGGCCTCCTGCACAACCGGGTCCCGAGAAAGCAACGCACCATCGAGCTTGCTCTTCACGAACAGACGGGGGGCGTATCGGCCCAACACCGGTGCTGCCATCCGCTGCCATTGCGGGACCTCGGCAGCCAGAGCCGGCGCGCTCAGGACCGCCAAGTCAGGATCGGGACGGCTCGAAACCAGGTAACTGGCCGAGATCAAGCCGCCCATCGAATGACCCAGAAGAACCACGGGAACCCCGAGCCGGCGACGCTCGACCAACAGGTCTTCAACGTCGTCGAGGTAGTGGTCCCACGTCTCGACAAAGGCTCTGCGGCCGCCACTTTGACCGAACCCTCTGTTGTCATAGGCCAGGACGTCGTAGCCGGCCTTGGCCAGAGCGGCTCCCACATGCAGGTAACGCCCTGAGTGCTCGCCAATGCCATGCACAACCAGTACCGCCGCCT
>CALHBU010000283.1 GCA_937930655.1 uncultured Acidimicrobiales bacterium
GGGTTGTGGTCGCCGAAGTACATGTAGATCACGATCCCGTAGAACTCGCTGAGTCGCGGCATCTCCCCAACGTAGAGCCGTCCTGTGACAGGCGAGCGACTCGACACCCGCGCAACATAGCCGGCGTCATGTGCGGATTCCTGCGTTATCTACCCACCCCATAATCACTGCGTCGAGCCGGATAATGCCCGTGGACACCCGGGACGGTTTCACACTCTGCCCGATTAGATCGTTCCGTCAGCCCGAAGCTGTTCCAGCTCGGCCTCGCTGAAACCCAAAATCTCACTCAACACCACCTCCGTTTCCTCGCCGAGCTGCTGACCGGCATGCCGAATCGAACCGGGGGTGCCGGAGAGTTTGGGGACCACCGAGGGCATCGATACCTCGTTGCCCAGGCCGTCGTCGACGGTCGCTATGTTCTGGCGGGCTTCAAACTGCGGGTGCTCACTGATCTCGGCCGCGGTCAGAATTCCGCCGGCCGGCACATTGTGATCTGCCAGCAGGGTCTCGAGCTCGTCGAAGGCCATGGTGGCTATCCACTGCCGCAACATCTCCTCGAGCTCATCGGCCCGGCTATGGCGGTCGCGTGACGTGAGATAGCGCGGATCCTCGGCCAGCTCCGGCTGCCCCATGGCCTGACACAACCGACCCCAGGGACCGTCGCCACCAGCAGCGATCTGAATCCACCGGTCGTCGCTGGTGAGAAAGTTCCCCGCTGGGGTGAACGAAGGATTTCTGTTGCCGACCCTCTCCCGCACGATGCCTCGTTGGCGGAAGTTGCCGATGAGGTCAGTGGAAATACGGAACGGTGCCTCGTATAGGGCCAGATCGATCATCTGCCCTTTGCCACCCTGGGCATCTCGTTCGTACAACGCCAGCATGGTGGCGTAGGCGGCGAAGGTGGCGGTGTTGTAGTCGGCAGTCGGAAACGCCGGCCGCACGGGGGCCCTATCGGGGTAGCCGGTCGGATAGAGATAGCCGGAGATACCGAGGGCGATGCGGTCGTAGCCAGCCCGCTGGGAGTAGGGACCGGTCTGACCAAAGCCCGACACTCGGACCATGATCAGTCGCTCGTTGCGGGCATGCAGATCGTCCCAGCCCAGCCCCCAGCGTTCGAGCGTTCCGGGGGTGAAGTTCTCGACAACAACATCGGCGGTGTCGACCAGCTGCTTCACCAGGTCCTGACCGGCTTCGGTTCTCATGTTGATGGTGACTGACCGCTTGTTCCGCCCCTCGACCAACCAGGAGATCCGCGGCGGCTGACCAGGGCTGGTCGCGCCACCCCGCAGCGTGTCGCCGACGCCGGGCTGTTCAATCTTGATGATCTCGGCCCCGAAGTCGCCCAACAACGTGGCCGCTACCGGACCGGCTAGCAGCGTTCCGAGGTCGAGGACTCGAACTCCCCGGAGTGGTCCAGTGGTTTCTGTGTCTTCACTCATTGTTCTTCCTCATAGCGATCCAACGGTCAGATAGTGGTCGGTGATGGTTGCTGCCTGGGCCGCCAGATCGGGCAGCAGCTTGTAGAAGTCCAGTTCGGGGCGATCGTTTAGCCAGCCGACAATCATCAGGCATCTCACCGTGAGGAACGTGTCGATCAGCCGAACCTCATCGTCGTCAAGGCGATGGGCCCGGCGATAGCCGGCCACCATCGCCGACTTGGCTTCCTCGTAGTCGGGCGTATCCAACGTGGCATGGAGAGCGACAGCCAACTCGTGGGCGTACCAACCAAACCCGGCGTCGTCGAAGTCGATCACCGTCAGGGTCTTGCTATTCCCTGTCGGAGCGCTAGCCATGACGTTGCCGAGATGGAGATCGGCATGGATCATTCCGAAGCGGTCCGGCTCGACCGACAAGGCGTCCAATTCCTGGTGCAGCTGTTCCCTTGCTCGGATGAACAACGATCGCTGGCCCGCATCCAAGCCATCAGCCTCCCAGAACCGACCCCAAACAGGGTCTGGCCCCACCAGGCCATCGGCATCCCATCGCCGTCGAACAAACCAGTCGGGGGCCTCCCACCCGGCACTTTGGGTCCGTATCCGACCGGCCAGCTCCCCGATCTGTCCATAGTGAACGGTGGCATCGGCGGTCGCGGGGTCGAGGGGTCCGCCCAGTGCCGCCCCATCGATCCAATCGATCATTCCGACGTAGCGCTGTTGGGAGCCGACCTTCGTTGCCACATAGAAGTTGCCGTCGAGGGCGGCCAGTGGTTTCGGCACCGGGACCCCAGCGGCGGCAAGAGCCTCCACCCAAACCATCTCCGAACGGAGCTCCTGAATGGTGTTGTAGCCGGGACGGTGGAGCCGCATCACCCGATGACGGCCGTGGCGAAGACCAATGTCGAGGACGATGTTCTCGCTCTCGTTGAGAACTTCGATTGACTGCGGTTGAAGGCCCCATTGAGAGCACGCCGCGGTCGCTGCCTCGATGCACTGCTCAGATGTTGGCGGCTTGTTTGTTGGCGGCTCAGGCGTGGGCATCGGCCACTGTTTCGGCAAAGGCTTCCAAGAAGTGCTCGGCGTGAGCCTGTTCGAAAACGAGGGGCGGCCTGATTTTTAGAACGTTGCCGTGTTGACCGGCCTGGCCCAGAAGCATCCCTCGTTCCTTTAGAGCTTCGACCACTGCCCGGGCGCCTTCGACATCTGGTTCGGTCGTACCTGGGTGAACCCAATCGACTCCGAGGAACATGCCTCGACCCCGAACGTCGCCCACCCGGGGGTGATCCGGTTGCAGCGTCTGGAGTGCGGTCAGAAGGAATTGTCCGACATCTGTCACCTGGGTCACCAGGCTGCGATCAGTGATTTCGTCAATGACCGCCATACCAGCGGCCGCTTGGATGGGGCTGGAGGCAAAGGTGTTGAAGTAGCGGTGCTTCTGTCGGAAGCCGGTCACCAAGTCGTGACTGGCCGCCACCCCGGAGAGCGGTATGCCATTGCCCATGGGCTTGCCCATGCAGACGATGTCGGGAACGAAGTCGTTGGTTAGGTACCCCCACCATTGTCCACTTCGGGCAAAACCAGCCTGGACCTCATCGGCGATCACTAGTCCCCCGGCTTCATGCACGATGTCGACAGCCTGTGGGAACCATCCGGAGGGCGGTTGCACCAGACCCTCGTTCGCCAGCAGCGAACAAAGCATGATTCCGGCCAACCCGTGACCGTCGGCCTCGAGTCCAGCAATGGTGGCCCGTAGCTGGTCAAGATGAAGCTGTAGAAGCTCCGCCTCGGTGGCTTCCTCCTGAAGTGGCCGGAATAGTTGTGGGGTACTGATCGACCTGATGCCGCTGCGGTCGGTACCGACCGGCAGCCAGGACATGCGGGAGATAAGGGCCGAGTTGCCGTGGTAGGTGGCATCGGTGCAGATGATGCCGTTGTTCCCAGTGGCGGCCCGGGCCATCATCAGAGCGATCTCGCTACCTTCAGTGCCGCTACAGGCCAACACTGCGGCCTCGATGCCATCGTGGTGGAGGCCCACCAGCCGTTCGACGTAGTCCAAGACGCCGCTGTGCAGATAGCGACTGTGCACGTTCAGCGTCGCCGCCTGTTCGGCCATCGCCGCCACCACCCGCTTGTTGGCATGACCGACACAGGGGACGTTGTTGTAGAGATCGAGGTATCGCTTTCCCCCGATGTCGTCGAGCCACACCCCATCGCCTCGCACCAGTTCCACCGGCGTCTGGTAGAAGAGCGGGGCATCGTCGCCCATCAGTTGGCGATGTCGCTCTCGTTGGTCCACCGGCCGAGTCTCACACACGGCTCGCCGCCGACAAAAGGTCGTCGTAGGGTTCGGCCATGCGTTCCGCAGCGTGGTTCAACGATCCATCCGATCCCGGCATGACAGCCATCTACTTGGAGCGCTACCTGAATTTCGGGTTGACGAGGGCCGAATTGCAGTCGGGCAAGCCCATTATCGGCATCGCCCAGACCGGCTCCGATCTATCGCCGTGCAACCGCCACCATCTCGAACTGGCTCAGCGGGTCCGGGAGGGAATACGGGAAGCAGGCGGCGTCTGCTTCGAGTTTCCCGTACACCCCATTCAGGAGACGGGAAAGCGCCCAACAGCATCTCTCGATCGCAACCTGGCCTACCTGGGACTGGTCGAGTTGTTGCACGGCTATCCCATCGATGGCGTGGTGCTCACCATCGGCTGCGACAAGACGACTCCGGCCTGTCTCATGGCCGCCGCCACCGTCAACATCCCGGCGCTGGCGTTGTCGGTTGGCCCGATGCTGAACGGCTGGTTCAAAGGAGAGCGCACCGGGTCGGGCACCATTGCTTGGAAGGCCCGAGAACTTCACGCCGCAGGTGAGATCGACGACGAGGGCTTCCTCGACCTCGTCGCCTCATCGGCCCCAAGCACCGGCTATTGCAACACCATGGGCACCGCCACCACTATGAACTCGCTGGCTGAAGCACTTGGCATGCAACTTCCCGGTTCGGCCTCCATTCCCGCCCCCTACAGGGAGCGAGCCCAGATGGCCTACGAGTCGGGGAAGCGCATCGTGGAGATGGTCCACGAAGATCTTCGCCCGTCGGACGTCATGACGAGGGAGGCGTTCGAGAATGCCATCGTGGTCAACTCGGCCATTGGCGGTTCGACCAACGCCCCCATTCACCTCAACGCCATTGCCCGCCACCTCGACGTGCCACTCGACAACGACGACTGGCAAACGATCGGTCACGAGATTCCCCTGCTGGTCAATCTCCAACCAGCCGGCGACTACCTGGGCGAGGACTACCACCACGCTGGCGGTGTCCCGGCCGTTGTCGGCGAACTAATGCGTCACGACCTTCTCCCCCACCCCGACGCCCAGACGGTGAACGGCTCGTCCATTGGTAACAACTGTGGCTCGGTCGACGTAGCCGACACCGACGTCATCAGATCGGTCGACAAGGCGTTGGCCACCTCGGCCGGGTTTATCCACCTTTCCGGCAACCTGTTCGACAGCGCCATCATGAAGACCAGCGTGATCTCCGACGAGTTCCGCCAGCGCTACCTGTCAGACCCCGACAGTCCCGAGGCCTGGACCGGCACCGCCTTCGTCTTCGAAGGGCCGGAGGATTATCACCATCGCATCGAAGATCCGAGCCTGGGGATCGACGAGACCTCCATGCTGGTCGTTCGGGGCGCCGGCCCCATCGGCTACCCCGGTGGGGCCGAGGTAGTCAACATGCAGCCCCCAGCTGCCCTTCTGCTGCAGGGTGTTCATTCCTTGCCCTGTATCGGCGACGGTCGACAGTCCGGGACTTCCGGCTCGCCCTCCATCCTCAACGCCTCCCCCGAGGCGGCGGCCGGCGGCGGTCTGGCCATCCTGCAGACCGGCGATCAAATTCGAATCGATCTTCGGGCCGGCACGGTCAACATGGTGGTCGACGAGGCCGAGCTAGCCAGCCGCCGCGCCGCCCTCGAGGCGGCGGGCGGGTTCAGCTATCCCGAGAGTCAGACACCCTGGCAGGAGATTCAGCGAGGCATGGTCGGCCAATTCGACGAGGGCATGGTGCTCGATCCAGCCGTCAAGTACCAGGACATCGCCCGCACCAAAGGCCTTCCCCGCAACAACCACTAGGCGCAGCTAGAACAGGCCGTCAGATTCCAAACGCTCGGTCGTCGAGGCCGAGCATCATGCGGCCGGCTACTTCCATGATCGACTCGTTCACCATCATGTGTTGGGAAGCAACGTGAACGTCACGGAAGTGCTGTTGCAGCACCGATGTCTCGAACACCGAGGTGCCGCCCATGACCGTGTACATCTTGTCGATCACTCGTACCGAGGTATCGACGGCAAGATTGTTGGCCGCCCGGATGGCTCGGCGAAGTTCCAGGGTGTCGTCCTCGGTCTGAGCGTGGACCCAGGCATCGTCAATGGTCTTGTAGAGAAGAAGGCGGGCGGCAGCCAGTTCGGTGTCGGCCTGGGCGACGTCTCGGTGAAGCGAGGGGCGCATCGACAGCGTTCGACGGCTTCCCTGGGGCGTCTTCTTCTGAGCCTCAGCGAGTACTTCGTCAAGCGATGCTCGGGCCATCCCCAGGCAAATGGCCCCGATGGGGATGCCGAGAATCCCGAAGCGAGGAAAGCGATAGACCGGCAGGTGTGCGTGTTCGCTCAGTTTGCCGAGGGAGGCCAGCCGCTCGACCGGGACCCACACGTCGTTGGCCATGAAGTCGCTGGAACCACTCCCCCGTAGGCCCGAAACGTGCCAGTTGTCGGCGATCTCGATCTCGTCGGGACGGAAGAAGACCCGGGTCAGATCGCTGCCCTTCACCGCCTCGCCGTCGGCATCGACTTCATGGACGCCGCCGGAGATCCAGGCCGCATTATGGCTCCCCGAACCCCACCGCCAGTGCCCGTTGATGACGTAGCCGGGCTGACCGTTGCGTTCTTCGGCCCGACAGGTTCCGCTGTCGGCAAACACGCCGCTGGTGATGACCGAAGGATCTTCCAGCAATTGTTCGAGTAACGAGTCCGGGACCGCTCCGAACAGATACTGCGATGTGGTCCCGATGAAGACGCACCATGCCGCCGAGCCATTGGCGTAGGCCAAGGTCTCGCAGATCTCACACATGACGGCAGGACTGACCCCGACCCCTCCAAGATGCTCGGGAACGAGCAGGCGGTAGAAGCCGGCGGCCGCCATCTTGTCGGCCAGGTCCTGCGGAAGTTGGCGTAGCTCATCGATTTCTCGACGCCTGGCCGACAACTCAGGCTGGAAGTCTCGGGCGGCCGCTATGAGCTCGACCTCGGTGGGGTTCATACCCCCAAGGTAGAGGCCCCGACGCCGGGGTGTAACCTGCGAGACGGTGAACGCTGCGCTCACAGAAGCTGAGATCACCAGCTACCGCCGAGATGGTGTGCTGGTTCCAACAACCCAGCTCAACGACGCCACGGTAGCCGAGCTGGCCGACGAGCTCGACCAGTTCCTGCAGACCACCTCGTCCCGCAAGGCCGACTTCGTCCCCAACATCCTTGATCACCAGCCGAACTGGCTGCGCTTCGCCTTGCTCCCCGACATTCTTGATCCGGTACGAGC